>WTHI01000133.1:0-2753 GCA_011523185.1 Methanobacteriota archaeon | reverse complement strand
TCATTCTTTAGAGATAGCAATAATCCAGAAGTTATTGCCCCTTTAGCTGCCGCATAGTCTGAATGACCCGCTTCACCAAAAACCCCCGCTGTTGACCCTATCATTACAATTGAAGTGGGGTCCGTTTTGTTTGCCTGCAGCAGGAATTGTTTCACTGTATTCACTGTTACATTCAAATTAGACTTGACCGTGTTTAACCATCTCTCTGAGTCAATTTCCCACAATTTTTCAGGAGTTTCTGGATAATATCCTGCGTTTGCCACACAAATGTCGACACGGCCAATTTTATCATTTATCTTATTGAATAATTCTTCAACATCTCTGGGTTTCCTAAGGTCTGCATAAAACGAGTGAGTGTCCAATTCAGAGGCGAGATATTTTGCTTTTTCTTCTGAGGAGTGGTAGTGAATAATCACATTCGCTCCTTCAGCTGTAAAAGTTCTCGATATCGACTGACCAATGCCTCCTGCCCCTCCGGTAACTAGGACGTTTTTCCCCAACAAGCCAAGATCCATGTGCCGGGATGTGCACTCTGGTCTTGAATTACTCTTCCCGAGCCTCAAGGAGTTACTCTTGATCTATCTCGGGGGAATAGGACAACTTCTCGGACATTACCTGCGCCGGTTAGGATCATCAGTAATCGTGCCACACCCAGTCCCCATCCTGCATGAGGAGGTGCGCCGTAACGGAATCCATCTGTGTAAAAGGTGAAGTCTGACGGGTCTAAATCCATGTTTCTCAGATTCTGTTCCAAGACATCGACACGATGTTCTCGCTGCCCCCCAGAAGTCATCTCATCACGACCATAATTCAGGTCGAACCCGCGGCTTAATTGGCCACCGTTAGAGCCTTTTTCATCTTCGTCATGGTAAATGTAGAACGGCTTCATCGACATCGGCCATCGTGGTAGGAAGTGGAATCCAGGATATTCAGCTGCGATAATATCACAGTGGTGACTTTCGATGTCATCTCCCCACTCTATTTCGCCACCACCTTTCTGTACGATCTCAATCGCGTCACAATAAGGGATACGAGGAAATGGTAGTTCTGGCACTTCTACTATTACCGGCTCTTGACCTTGGCTTACTCTGTATTCATTTACAACATCGATGAGATGTTGGTCATTTGCCACAACTTGACTCCAAATGTGATGAATCATTCTCTCCTGAACGCCCATCACGTCTTCGTCATTCATCCATGCTCCCTCAATATCGAAGGAAATGAATTCGTTTAGATGGCGATATGTGTCGTGTTTTTCAGCCCGAAATGCTGGTCCGATTTCGAAGACTCTTTCCAAGCCACCAAGAACTGCTAATTGCTTGTATAATTGGGGGGATTGGCTGAGGAAAGCGGGCGTGTCGAAATACATCATTGGGAATAGATTGGTGCCTCCCTCGCTAGCACTTGCGATGATTTTTGGAGAATTAATTTCTTGGAATCCTTCGCCGATTAAATGGTCACGTCCATATTGAAGGACACGACTTCTAAGTTGAAACATTGCATTTACGTGTGCGCGACGGAGATCCAGATGTCTGTTATCCAACCGGATATCCAATCCGACGTTTACATCGTCAGTAATTCCCACAGGTAATGGTGTCTCAGCAGAAGATAGTATGTTTGCCTCTGTTACGTTAATCTCGTATTCAGGAGGAGGGGTAGGTTCACCTTCGGGGACCTTTGGGGGCCGCTTTTGAGCCACTGTTCCAGTAACTTGTACCGTTGATTCGCGCGAGGCTGATTGGACTGCAGTAAACGTATTTTCATCCATGTTGTCCTTTTTCAGAAATGCTTGGATATACCCAGTTCCATCGCGCAACATTAGGAAAGCGATTGCACCTCTTCCTCGAACTGTTTCTGCATATCCAGCAACCGATACTTGTTCTCCAATCATGTCTGCCCCATTGCTAACAACTTGTCCAATTGTGTGAGTACGAAACCCGGTTGGGTGCCAGTCGCTACTATCGCGCATGCCAATCCGTCCGGTCTTCAATTTATGAATCGAATCGAAAGTCAGGTTTGCTACATGCTAATGCTTGAGTAGTCGATACCCGACACAGAGGCATGGGCAACGACTCGATGTACTACCGAATGATGGGCAATACTGGAATCCAAGTTTCTGTTCTATCTTATGGTTTCTGGGCAACCTATGGAGTCAAAGATAGACTAACGGGGGATGCGGGAGTTAAATCTGCCAAGGAGTTGATGAGAATTGCCCGCGAAGCTGGCGTCAATTGTTTTGATCATGCAGAGGCTTACGGTAATCCAAATGGAGAGGCGGAGAGAATATTTGGCATAGCCCTCAAAGAATTACAATCTGAAGATGCTGAACTTTGGAGGCGGTCGGAATTGGTGATTACCACCAAGATATTCTGGGGAGGACCTGGAGTAAATGAATCAGGGCTTTCAATCAAGCATTGTCGTGAAGGTATGGACAAGTGTTTGGAAAGATTGCAGTTGGATTATGTCGACCTGGTATTTTGTCACAGGCCGGATCCATTCACACCAACTGCCACAGTTGTCAGGGCCATGACCGATATTGTCCGTTCAGGCAAAGCAACCGCTTGGGGAACGAGTGAATGGTCGGCGCAACAGATTACTGAAGCATATTGGATTGCCAAAAACGAAGGTCTCGAGCCTCCTCAATTTGAACAGCCACAGTACAATATGCTCCATAGGCAGAGGTTCGAAGAGGAATACTTCCCTCTTTACAACCCGCCATATTCGATTGGGACTACGATTTGGAGCCCACTTAG
>WTHI01000117.1:0-35210 GCA_011523185.1 Methanobacteriota archaeon | reverse complement strand
TCCATGCCGCACCTTCTTTCGAGGTTGTAATCATAATCTCTCCCAAACGACCATCGTCATAGTTGCTTGAAGATAGGTAAACGGTGTGACCTCCTACTCTTGCCTTCATCGTACTAGATGATCTGACATCAGGAAGAGGTCTTCTTGTTGCGATGTAATTGTGGACAAACTGCTCGGCCACGACTGTAGCAGCAGGAGCAGGGATTGGAAGAGCTTCGGCAGTTTGCTCTACCATCTTGTGAACAACAGTAACAGCCTCATCTTCTTCTTCCTCATCTAGAGATGTGGCGTCAACTAACTGATTCATCAATGGTTGACTGAGTTTACTTCCATCACGATAAATTGCGCATGCCTTAATCATGGTATCATAGCTTAGGTCATATGCTGCTCTAATATCCTCAATCGAGGCATCAGCTGGCATGTTGATAGTTTTCGAAATGGCTCCGGAAATGAATGGCTGAGCGGCTGCCATCATCAATACGTGAGCCTTCCAATCAATCGATCTCTTTCCATACTTACCACAAGGAGTCGCACAATCGAACACGGCCAAGTGCTCTTCCTTTAGTCCAGGAGCACCCTCGATTGTACCGTATCCGAAGACGTGGTCATTGGCTTGGTCGATTTCGTCATTAGAGAATCCAAGATGGCCGAGAGTGTCAAAGAACGGGTCTTCAAATTGTTCTTTTGAAATCCCTAGAGTTTCAGTACAGAAATCCTCTCCGAGGATAGAAGGCGCAAATGCAGAGCGGATATCGAAAACATCTGGGAAACTCGACTCCACTTTCTTCAACATCTTTGCATTGAAGCCTGCAGCCTTCAATGCCTTAGAAGAAACAGTAGGACAGTTTCCTAGTGAAGCAGTTCCCATAATGTACTCTTGAATTGCTTGGGTTTCTTTTTCGGAGTATCCCAATCGTCGTAGAGCGTTTGGTACTCCGTGGTTGATGATTCTTAGAGAACCTCCACCAGCTAGTTGTTTGTACTGAACTAGAGAGAATTGAGGTTCTACTCCAGTGGTGTCCGCATTCATCACTAATCCAATAGTTCCTGTTGGCGCAATAACAGTAGTCTGGGCATTTCTGTAACCATGCTCTTCGCCTTCTCTTATTGCTCGGTCCCATGCTTCTCTGGCTGCATCAAGAAGGTCCTTCGGGCACTTCTTTGAGTTAATGCCCATAGGTAGTACAGACAATCCATCGTATTCCTTTGCCGGAGCATCATATGCTGCTAATCGGTGATTTCTCATTACTCTAAGCATATGGTCTGCATTCTCCGAATAGTTCGGGAATGGCCCTAGAACTGAAGCCATCTCGGCGCTGGTTGCGTACGACTCTCCACACATAATTGATGTAACAGCACCGCAAATCGCGTAGCCTCTTTCGTCATCGTAAGGAATTCCCATGTGCATCAGAAGTGAACCTAGGTTACAGTAACCAAGCCCTAGAGTTCGGTATTCGTAGGATTTGCGTGCGATTTCAGCCGAAGGGAATTGCGCCATCAGTACGCTAATTTCCAAGGTAGCAGTCCACAATCGAACCGAATGTCGGAAGTCCTCAACGTCAAAGGTTTGAGTTGCCTTGTCATAGTAATGTAGCAGATTGATGCTAGCAAGATTGCAAGCAGTATCGTCGAGGAACATGTATTCGCTGCAAGGGTTTGAACCGTTGATTCGTCCGCCCTCTGGGCAGGTGTGCCATTCGTTGATTGTTGTATCAAATTGAACTCCTGGATCTGCACAAGCCCAAGCAGTGTATGCTACTTTGTCCCACAATTCAGCAGCAGGCATCGTCTTGCATGGTTCGGGTTCTCTACCTTCCTCGCCAGCCTTCTTTAGTTCGGTTCTGTGGTAAAGATTCCAGTCTCCATCGTTTCGAAGAGCTTCCATAAATGAATTAGGGACGCGAACAGAATTGTTGGAGTTTTGACCAGATACGGTTCCATAACCTTCTCCTTGCCAATCAGTATCCATCTGTTCGAATGCTAAACTCTTCCAACCTTGATCTGCAAGGTCTAGAATTCGCTTTATGTGCGGCTGAGGAACGCTATCTCGCACGGCCTTTATCATCGCCAATTTGAGAGCCCCATTAACCGATGGATCAGTCTTTGAATCATCTTCATCATGGCTCCAAATTGCGGATAAGATAGCATCTGAGTGTTTCTGTAAAAGACTCGAACCAATCACTAGAGCCGATACCTTCTCCTCTTCCGTTAATTTCCAATCAATGTATTCTTCGATATCTGGATGATCAAGATCTAGAGTAACCATCTTTGCTGCCCGGCGAGTTGTACCACCCGACTTGATAGCCCCAGCCGCCCTATCTCCAATCTTTAGGAAGGACAGAAGGCCACTGGAAGTACCTCCACCAGATAGTGGCTCTCCTGCACCTCTTATTTGGGAGAAGTTTGAACCGGTTCCAGATCCATACTTGAATAATAGAGCCTCTCTATTCCAGAGCCCCATAATCGATTCAGTACCTCCAACCAAGGAATCCCCAACCGATTGAATAAAGCAAGCATGAGGTTGAGGGTGCGTGTAGGCATCCTCTGAAAGATTCAATTCGCCAGTGACAGCATCTACGTAGTGGTGACCTTGAGCTGGACCTGTTATTCCATAGGCCCAATTCAAACCAGTATTGAACCACTGCGGGCTATTTGGAGCAGATCTCTGGCTTGCTATTAGGTAAGCCATCTCATCGTAGAAGGCACGAGCGTCAGCTTCGCTAGCAAAGTAGCCATGGGTCCAGCCCCAGTAGGTCCAGGTGCCCGCGAGGCGACGGAATAATTCCCGCCCATCTGTCTCACCGACGAACCTGTCCTCTGGAGCAAGGGTCTGAAGTTTCTCGTGATCGGGTTCGCTACGTTGTAGCCATCCTGGGACCCCGTCCTCCGCCACCTTGCGCAGAGCAGCAGGAACACCCGCTTTCCTCAGATACTTCTGAGCACAGACTTTTCCTGGAACACCAGCAAAGCCTGAAGGCAGTTGAACTCCATGAATCTCATGAGCGAGGCTCCCGTCGGGGTTTCGGATCTCTACACTCATCTCGATCCAATCAAAGGCATCGAAGGGGTCAGCACCTGCTGTAGTAAAACGGCGTTCAATCACTAATCCCTTCTCGGCTTCGCCTTCTTGGGCTACTACCTCATCATCTGTTCTCGTCTGCATCACAACCACTTCCGAATCAATTCCCCGGCTCAATTCTCTCCTTCGCATGAGCGAAGGATTTGGCTGTGCCCGAAGACGGACTTTAATGAGTTCGGAAAATGCCTCTAATTAATCAGCAGATTTGCATTAATATATTCCTTACTCAGAAACTCCCAAAGGGTGGAAAATAACAAGTTACGAACGTAAATCAAGTGTCCAATCTACACTTGCTCCTGACCTTGAAATCATAATTCCAACAGAACAATCCTTCTCATGTGAAAGAGAAATTATTCTTCGAACTAACTTCTCTGGAACATCTCCCTCGACGACATAGTGCATCTTCACTGAGGTAAAAACTCGCGGAGACTCATCAGCCCTCACTCCCTCAACATCTACCCACATTGCCCGAACGTTTTCCATTCGGTCTTTCAGGCCGACTCTAAGGTCAATTAGGGAACAAGCGGCATGAGCCTGAAGCACCATTTCCATCGGACTGGGCGCGACATCGCTGTAGATTGAAGTCAACTTCCCAGCCTCAGTTTCAGCCTCCATGGAATAACCCTCAGTCCATCGAACTACGCTCTTCATGCCCCCTCCTCTATCGCGTCCGTCTTGAGGGTTGGCTTCTTGAGGCGGAGGCGGGTGGCGCCACTGAGTGACATGGCTGAGGGCAGTGCAATTACAATGGAAGAAGGTCGTTTGAGCGTACCCGATCAACCAATAATCCATTACATCGAGGGAGATGGAATTGGAGTCGACATCACTCCTGTAATGATTGATGTAGTCAATGCAGCAGTCCACAAGGCATACTCAGGATCTCGTCAAATACACTGGTCTGAAGTATTGGCCGGAGAAAAGGCATTCAACGCCACTGGCGAGTGGTTGCCAGATGAGACACTTGCTTCAATGAAGAACGGCCTAGTCTCAATCAAAGGGCCTCTTACAACTCCTGTAGGCGGAGGAATCCGAAGCCTCAATGTCGCACTCCGACAACAACTGGATTTGTTCGCCTGCGTTCGTCCGGTTCGCTGGTACGCAGGTACGCCCAGTCCCGTACGAGACCCTGGCGCAGTCGACATGATTATTTTCAGAGAAAATAGCGAAGATGTCTACGCTGGAATAGAGTGGGAATCAGGTAGTGAGGAAGTCGCAAAAGTGATTCAATTCCTACAAAACGAAATGGGTGTAGAAAAGATACGATTCCCCGACACCTCTGGAATCGGAATCAAACCGATTAGCGTCGAAGGGACAGCTAGAATAGTACGCGCTGCAATCAGATACGCAATCGATAATGACAAGGATTCGGTGACTCTTGTTCACAAAGGAAACATCATGAAATTCACAGAAGGCGGATTCAGAGATTGGGGCTACCAACTCGCCAAAGATGAATTCGGAGCAGTAGAATTAGACGGTGGCCCTTGGTGCACATTGACCAATCCAAAGACAGGAAACACGATTGTTATCAAGGATGTAATTGCGGACGCAATGCTACAACAAGTTCTCACGCGCCCGCGCGAGTACAGCGTTCTTGCAACAATGAATCTCAATGGCGATTACATCTCTGATGCGCTAGCAGCACAGGTCGGTGGAATCGGTATTGCGCCAGGTGCTAACATTAACTACGATACTGGAATTTCTATCTTTGAAGCGACACATGGAACTGCGCCAAAATATACCGGTCAAGACAAGGTCAATCCAGGTAGTCTGATTCTTTCAGCAGAGATGATGCTCCGGCACATGGGCTGGAGTGAAGCGGCGGATCTAATTGTCAAGGGAATGGAAAGTGCGATTTCAGCCGGAACAGTAACCTATGATTTCGAGCGCCTGATGGAAGGAGCCACTTTACTCAAATGTAGTGAGTTCGGACAGGCAATTATTTCCCACATGTGAGAAAAATTTCTTGCAATAATCAATTTCGTAGAATATGACTATTCAACTGTTGAGCAGTTGAAATCGCATCGAATCCGAAGTTGTCATGTAACGCTCTAGAAATTAGAGTGAAGTCAGAATCTCTTGTGGCAACTAGGACACAACCGACGTCAGGAATTGTCGACGAGGCGTAAACAGTTGAATCTCGCATTATGTCTAGGTCCCCAGACTCTGGGAAAATTTCCACACCATCGATTATACTTCTTGGCGGAGGATCATCTCTAGCAAATTGCTTGGCTTCCGTAACTCTCTCGAAAATCTCCGAGTGCCGAACTAGGAAGGAGTCCAGGTCAACCTCCCGCTTCGCATCCATATCTACCTCGTTTCTGAATTTACCAAACGTTCGCAGAATATACTCGACCCTTTCTTGCAGAAGTTTCGAAGTAACCGTCGACTTCCAAACCTTGTTGTCAATATACACGTCTCTGAATAGAGCGCGTGCAATCTTTGGAGATCTTGTTCGATTGAGGAACTCAGCTTCGGCAGACATCGGTATACACAAATGAACTCGGCCCTCTTCGCTACGTCTCTTTAGCATCCAGACAAAGGCTCTCTCTACAGTCCAATCGAATGTTCCGTAATTATCTTGAGAAATCTGCCCCAACAAATCATCCTTCAGGGCATCGATTAGAATATTGGTATCGACCAAAACCAATGGTCTTAGGGAAAGATGACTCAATGATCGACGTTGTCGAACTGGAATATTCTTACTGTATCTACGGAATAATGCCTTTTGTGACCGAACCAAGGTCTGAATCTGCCGCAAATCAAAGTTCTCCGATTGAATCGCAGTTTCGAACATTCGAAGCCCTCGAATCGGTGAGATATCAGCCACTTCTTCTGCAATTAATGTAATCTCAAGGACGTCCTTTCTTTCGTTCAACTCCATCAGGAATCGGCCTTCAAGTTCGCTTCTTCTACCTGGTTCCTTGCGGCGCATCATCATCTGCGCCGCTAGAACACGGCCACGGAATGGGTCCTCTGGCAATCGGTGTTCAGACGCGTATCGAAGAGCCCTATCGAGCACTTCCAATCTGCGCTTCACAACATCTCTGTCTTCACTACCCTCACTAGGCTCTCTTTGAGAGACATATTCCATTATTCTCTGAGTAGCAATTTCATTACGTCCAGCGACAGCGTCTGCACAGACCCTTAGGTATAATTGGAATCTAGAGGTTACAGATGCGAGCAGCTCTGGGTGTTTGTCAATCAAATCAATTGCTTCTTTCCAACCACCCGCAAGGGCAAATTCAATCAGTGATTTTCGAAGTAGCAGAGACGATTGTTCGAAATCATCTCTAATTCTCATCGCTGCATCTCGGTATGATCTAGCAGCATTGATTCGATCTCCCTTCGCCACTGCAATTGTTGCTCTGACGATTTGGTGATTTGAGGACCCATTGTCATGTTGTCTATACCACATTTCCAAATCAGGAATCGCTGCATTGTGCTCCAATACTAGGTCTGTGGCAAATCTGATTGTGCGTAGTTCAACTGCTTCGGTTGAACATAATGTTCCGAGGGCAGAAAGGGCCGAAACAGATCTTTCTTCCACTCCACTTTGTAGGTCCATTGTTGCTCTATTCAATCTCAGAGCACTGATTAGGACACTGAATAGGCTTCTCTCAAGGAAGGTCAAATCAGCATCCTCAACCGATTGTTCCAATCGTTCAATTCGATTTTCCTCAACCAATCCGTCACCGTCTGCTCGAAGTGCAGCCCTAACTTGGTTGAGAGCCTCAAGCCCCTTCGAATCCAATTTATCGTGAACAGCATTCATCGAAGATGGGTTTCCACTCAATAGTGCAATCAATGAAGAAGCAGCCTCGGTCATCACCTCATCATTTTCAGTTTCTGCAAGTCCGAGGATTGCTCTCTTCCTCATCGCTTCCAGTTCTTGCATAATTGAAACTCCTTGCTCTGCAGTAATAAGGTGCCAAACCAATAATGCACGATGAGGAAATTTAGATACCAAGTCAGGGTGATTTAGGAATTCACCACTAAGCCCTTCCACATCTGCTGATAGGGTGTAAATATCGAGCACTTCTTCCTCGATACCTAGGTCCTTTGTTGACAGCCTTTTCGCTGCTTTCTTCCTAATCTTTAGAGGGGCAGAAGAATTTCGCATTACACTGAGAGTCAAATCATCTGATGACTTTGCAAGACCCCTCAATATGGAATCCTCAATGATAGAATCTCCAGTTTCAGAAATCAGGTTAATTGCAACATTCATTTCTTCTTCATTATTGATTTCTAAACCTCTGAGGATGGCAACAGTCTCCGATCCTCTATTTGCCGATGAAAGGGCAGCGATTACCGCCCAACGAAGAGTATCCGAAGGTGTGAGGTTTGCATTTTGGAGAATATCCATGCCTTTCAGTAAAGTGTCAGCATCGGTGGTATTTCCTGTCTGAAAATTCTTCCAAGCCTCAATTTGAATAGCCTCGGAGAACCTATCTTCTCCATCTTGAGAAATGGCTTGCTGCCAATTTTCAGTTAAACCCGCCCTTAACGATAGGAGAGTAGATTGCGCCTCAACCAAGCCTTGCAAGTTTTCTGAATCGACCCCGTCAAAAATCGAAGTTGATTGCTCAATGTTTCCAGCTGCCAATAACATCGCCTCTAGCAGTGAATAATCTCCGGTCATATCTTTCAAAGAGGGATTCATCCATGCCTTCCATTTCTGCGGGCGTGGTTTTCCAGAGCGTAGGTCACGCGTAATTTTCTGAAGGGCTGATGCTTGATGGATATCCAATTGTAGAGTACAAGAATCTAGCCAATCAAGTAATGCTGGGGAATCATGTGGATCGAAATCGGCTCTACTTAGCCAATCCCCAGCATCAATATTTTGTTCGTTTTCAGAAATCGGAAATCTACCTAGTTCTGCAAGCAATGGGGCTTCCCTAGCCATACGTTCCCAAACAGGATGAACACCAGTTTCACACTCTTTCCTTAGGGGTTGAAAACTTTCATCCCATTGCTCATTCCAAGAAGTTCCCATCTTGTGTTTCTGGGCTATCAACACCGCCAATCTGTACGCCGCCGGCTCCTTTGAATGAATTACTGATTGGGGTAATTCCAAGCGGTCTTGTAATCCTGATTGGCCCCCTCTTCCCCCTCTTCTACCAATACGCCGATTTGGTCTAGCAGGTTTCCCGGTGGATGAATTAGGATCGACAGATTCTGGTGCCGCTTGATTTACTGCTAAGAAGGCCAAAGCCTTCCATTCTTTATTGAGTAAATTCCATGCCTTTGGGCGTTGGATTTCCGATTTTCTCCTCCCTGAATCGTCGCCTGCTCTCTGCAGTTGTTCGACGCAATCGAGAAGATAATCCTCCAAATTGAATCACTCCGGTAGGCACACCGCCCCACCCCTGCCTACATCAACACATCGCCTTGCTATGCAAGGCGCGAGAAGGAGAACTCAAGACCTCCAAAGGCTGGCGAAGACTCGTGGAAATCACCCAAGTGCTCATCCTCTTGCTGCATCCTATCGCGGCATTGGTTGTCATTCGAGAGTTCGCAAGGCAACGAAATTGGCGCAAGTTGAGCACTACGCTCAAGGGCTCTGAGAGGGCTGCAGAACTCGAAAATCACGAGGCACAGGGCGAACGATTGTTTCGCTGGGTTCTACTTGTTGTCGCGTTGGCATTCGCCGCGAAAATAACCTCATCTTTATTCTCGGGGGAAGATTTCGCACTCGACTTACTAATGCCTGGACATTTCCATGGTTGGGCCGGATTACTTGGAATAGCGCTGATGACTTACCTATGGCGTTTGGGTAGAAAGACAAGCGCCGAAAAAAAGGCCGGGAAATCATTTGCAAAATCCAAACAATTACACGGCAAACTTAGCGATATTATGATCGGATTAATCGCCATTCATGCCTTCCTTGGATTCCTCTATCTTTTGCAATTAATCGGCTAACGATTTGCCCACATTTTCAACCATTCTCGGATATTTTCGTCGATATCTCTGCCGACCACTTTCCTCTCAACCCTTTGACCATTTTCTAGCGGTTGAATCCTACAACCACAGGCATTGGCATGGCCCCCTCCGTCCGGGTCAAATCTTGTTGCGAACTGAGTTAGATCGAAAATTCCACCTTCTGTGTGTAGAAATGAGTTGGTGTAAAATGAGGCTGAGACAGGATAGGACTCTTCCTCTCCGAACCCAGCACCAACATCTCCATGAATAACCATGCAAGCATCGCAGTCCTCTCCAGCCAAGGCGGTAACACGATAACCATTAGAACGCACCCCCATGTCTTCTAATCGGACTATAGCGAGCCTATCGACAACTTCTAATCGCTCTGCAATAATTGAATTAGCACGAGTTAGATAGTCTCGTTTTTCAGCAATAACAGAGGAAATATTTTCTGAAGATAGAATTTCTTCTACAGAATCTCCACGACTCAAAGCCTCTAGGATTTCAAGTGATGTTACATCATTTCCTCCAATGATTCTTCCTAACCAAACTACTGGGTGCTCTGAGAGAAATTCCTCTTTGCTAACAGAGCCACCATCCAGCTTGTCGACCCATTCCATAAGGTCGGTCAAATCGGAAACATCGACAGCTTCACCAACCAAATCAAAGGCTATTCTTGCCGCTGATGGAGTAGGCTTCCAAACCACCACCATCTCAGAATTATCTTCATCATCAGTTGGTGCATTGGATTGGTGGTGATCAATACTCAATCCACATTGAGAATGTCTAGGCAAATCACAAACCACAGTATGCCTATCGATTACATCGTCCAACAATCCAGCACGAAGCGCACCGGGGTGACCGAACACAACTTCAGCATCTTTCCACCATCTTCTCAAAATGGCACCAGTCACTACTCCGTCGAGGTCCGAATCCGTCACAATTCGACGGATATCTAGCGACAAGGCAGGGTGAGTCATCATTGGACTGCGCCACAACCCACCTATCATTTGTTTGGCTCAATAGTTTTCCAAAAACGGGGTAAATTACCAGTATCAACACTTGACGGGAATAGGAGAATGGAGAAATGTATGATGCCTATCCCAGCACCTATGGAGACGTCTTGCGGCTTCGTCTTGGTCAATTTCGACAGTATTCTTCTGTTGCAATATCCGCAAGGGCATTGGTCGTACCCCAAGGGCCATGTCGAGGGCGATGAGGATCATTACCAAACCGCTCGAAGAGAGTTGGAAGAAGAGACAGGAATCAGCGAAGTAGAGATTGATTCGGAATGGAGTCACAGAACAGAATATACCTTCCAAAGCAAAGGACGACCTATCGATAAGCAGGTTTTTTGGTACATTGCTTCAACCGATCAACTTGAGGTTAAATTATCTCATGAACATACTAACTATCTCTGGCTTAGTTTAGAAGAAGCAGAAGAACAACTTACCTTTGATCAGGAAAAGGAAGTGTTACGCTCAGCAAGAGAACACCTGAAAAGACGGGTAATGTAATCACTCTTCACGCTGACCTAACGGGGTCCACAATGTTTCTTCTTCACCCGTCTTTGCCGAAATCCAACGACCAAGTACAAAACAGTGGTCAGAGAGCCTGTTCAGATAGCTAATTACCTCGGGCCTCACTTCTTCACGGAGGGCACAGGCTTCTCTTTCTGCTCTTCGAACAATGGTGCGAGCCAAGTGTAAATTTGCTACCGCCGGACTTCCAGTTGGTAGTATGAATGAAGACAGAGGTTCCAAATCTTCCAACATAGAATCCATCTCTGCAACTAATCGTTCTCCCGACTCTGCTCCAATAATAGACATCTGTTCAGGAACGCCGCCGGGAGGACAGGCACATTCGGCTCCAACATCGAACAATTCCTGTTGAATTGTCCCGAGCAACTTGTCTGCATAATCACAGACCTCCATGGGAATAGATTCTCTAGAAAGCTCCATTCTAACAATTCCAATCGCCGAATTTGCCTCGTCGATGGTGCCGTAAATCGCAACCCTTTGATGCTCCTTTCCAACACGAGTACCGTCGACAAGAGAGGTTTCACCCCCATCTCCTCCGCCGGTGTGAACCTTAGTTATCCGAACCATCTTATTCACTTCCGAGTAGGTTCATCGCTTTGAATCGTGCTAGAGTCATTCACTCTTCTTCAGTCCCTCTAGAAGCGTTCAATTTTCTTAATTCACCCTCAATTGTTTGAATCCAATTTTTGTCAACTGCATCCCATCCACCGATAGCTTGTAATTCCTGTATATGCTCCTTTTCGGCGGCTTCATCCCCTAGGTGTTTGTGGATTAACGCAAGAGCTGCATGGCTCATCGCATTGAGCCATTGATCATCCATGTCCCAAGATCTTTCAAAGTGTGAAATCGCACCTCTAGGGCCTTGTAATAGCCCTCTACTTACTTGTCTGAGGCCAGATTTTGACCAGGTAATTCCTTGAACGCCCACAACTAGACCTCTGAATGCAAGATAAATTTCTAGCATAATCACAACCGAGGCTGAAACGAATGAAATTAGGTGGTCAGTCGAATTCATTTCGTTCCATGAATCGGCCATCAAACTAACAGTTCCTACACACAGGAGAACACCTCCAAAGGGCGCTACCAAAACATCTTGCTGCGTCACCACCATGTGCCTAACTCCGTAAATAACGGCGAGACCACCAAAAATTGCTGCGGTAACTGTTGGCGCTAATATCGCAGTATCTCTTGGGGCATTTCTGCTAATCAGAAAGGTCAACCCTAATGCTATACTTGACCACCCGAATTTATTTCCAAATTCAGGGAAAGGTTGTAGGCGAGCATAATACAACGATATTGCTCCAAGAGCGAAAAATAGTACAATCCAATAATCTAATTCCGAAGTGCTCATTCTAATTCACCTCGAGGCTCGTCGCGCCATCCAGGCTTCCAAAAGTCATCATCATCAAGCCACTTTAGCCATTCGTCATCTGAGGCGCGCAAAAGGCGTAGTGCGCGCCTATCCAAGCCATCAAGAAGTGCATCATCCACTTCCCCTTCTGAGTGTGCATCGGTCCACTCGATTTGCATCTGTCTAACCAATCTTCTACCTTCTTCTGGGTTATCGAAATTTCTTTCGCAAGACTCTCTTAGGTCCTGTAACCAAATTCTTGTTCCACGAATATGTAGGTCATCATGCAAGGGTTTTGTCTTGCGTTTGAATGGCCACCAACTCATGTCTCTCAATCTTCGGGCATAAGCCGCTACCCTTGATGCTTACGAATCAACGAAACAATCTTTCATTAAGTTCGTCTATGCCTTGGTCAAACAATGGGTCGAATTATTGTTCACCTACACGGCAGGGCAAAGGACGCCGCATTCAGCATGGCTATCTCAGATTACGCAAACCGACTTTCGGGAGAAGGCGTATCGCTTTCTGAACATCGAAATCGTACAGATCCTGAGACCTACCTTTCCTCAATTGTATCCAAGGCAGGAGAAGACAATGTAATTGTGCTCGAGGAAAAAGGCGAGATTCTTGATTCGATGGGGTATTCAGAGAAAATGAAACAATGGCGTCTTTCCAGCAATGACGTCCACCTAGTTGTTGGACCGCCAGGTGGTTTTGGAGACTATAGCAAGGGAATGTCATCCTTGTCTCTTGGATTGATTACACTACCTCACGAGTTGGCCGCAGTTGTTTTGTTAGAGCAATTATACCGGGCCTCAACAATCATCAAAGGATTGCCATATCACAGGGCATAATTTTGTTTAACTGAGTAGTTAGATTCTGTCGCCGCTAACTCAATGATTTTGTTTTGTTCATCCACATGAACAATCCGCGGCTGATGATTTTCGATTTCACCTTCTTCTATACCTTGGAAAGTCAACAAAATTACCAAATCGCCTGGGTTCACCAAATGAGCCGCAGCCCCATTTATGCATATTTCTCCTGACCCTCGAGGCGCCTTTATTGCATAGGTTTCTAGGCGTGAGCCATTGGTTATATCGAGCACTGCAATCTTTTCCCATTCGACAATTCCGGCGGCCTCCATAAGCCCCTCATCAATTGATATCGAGCCGACATAATTCAGATCGGCCTGAGTAACTGTAGCTCTGTGTATTTTTGACCGCAATACCATTCTTATTGGCGCCATCAAAGCAATTCAGGAAATCTTGTTTTTTTAACATATGGAGAAAATATACTTCTGTAAAAATCAGTATCCAGAAACGAAGCGAAGGATGATACTCGAAGGCTTCCGTGATACTCGCGCGCGCATACGAGGGGTCTTGTTGATAAGCAGGTCGATCTTGCAAGGCTACTTCGGTGGTCGGAATGAACGAATTGAAACAGACTTGGTACAGTCGAGAAAACAGAAAAAAGAGCGGTTCAGCACTAATGATGGTAGTGCTCATGTTGATGAGTACGCAGATGTATAATTTCATGGGTGTTGAGGAAGAGAAAACCAGCCTCGAAACGGTAGAGGACACTCCCGCTAGAACGGCATATCAGCAGTTCTACCAAGCTGAAGGTCCAACAGCAGGAACTACACAAGGCCAACCTGCAGCAATGGGCAATTTCCGCCATGATGCCTTCACCGACCCAAGTTGGGTAGATCCAGCCTCGTACCAAGGCAAGATCACCGACCCCTCAGTACTCCTAACAGAATCAGGATTCGGCTTCTTCCTTGAGGAAACAAATACCGAAGATCACGATAACGACGGAATCAATGACCTAGATGATTTAGACGACGATAACGACGGAATTAGCGACCTTATCGAGCGGTTCGACGGATGCTATGGAACCGATCCATTCGACCACGACAACGACGGTATCTCCGATGAAGATGATTGGGATGACGATAACGATGGAATTCTAGAAGGCCCAATTGACTACACACAAGGAGCCGATCCATGGAATGTCAGCGCGGATCGATATGTTGAGCCAAACACAGTGCATCCTTGGACTGGCACTCCAGTCGGGCCCGGCTATAGAATAGACCAGAACCTGATGGATCATGACAATGATGGCGTTCCTGATGAGGACATAGACGGAAGTGGACGCGGTTCATACGACGAGGACGACGATAACGATGCAAGAATTGACCAATTCACTTGGCCTTGCGATTTTGATGGCGATGGAACTCAAGACTACTTTGATGACGATGATGATGGTGATGGCGTCGTAGATCTGTGGGATTCTCACCCGTGGGATGCTAGTATCACTTCCAACATAACTGCAACCGCACCTCTATGGGATGATTGGTATCAGTGGGTCTCCTCAACAACTCATCAAGTTGATATCAATGCACTTTCATTTGGCACCTTCGTGCTCACTGTCAATGCCGGAGATACGGTGGTTTGGACAAATCAGGACACTAAGAACCACACAGTAACCGCAGATGACGGTTCATTTGACAGTGGAGTAATTCTCCCAGGTGGCACATGGTCATTTACTTTCGATCAGGTTGGTACTTTCACATATTCTTGTTCGATTCACACCTCAATGGTGGCTAGAGTAGATGTCCAGTCATTGGGTGCTGGGGACAACACATACACACAATTTGTCGGCGGAGTTGACTTTGTACAACTTGAACAGAATCTTTGGCATCCACGAACTCAATCCTTCACAGAAGTTGTTGATGGGGACCTGGACGGAGATGGAATTCCTAACTTCTTAGATCCAGACAATGACAATGACGGGTCTCCAGATTCATCGGATACTGATGACGATAACGATGGCTTGTTGGATATGTACGATGTCGATGACGATAATGATGGTATTCCAGATGAGTGTATGCAATTAGATACCAATCTTGACGGACAAGCCGACTATCCTAATTCGCATGCTATCGCCATACCGGGTCGCGATTGTGAGATAGATTATGACCGAGATTTGGATGATGATAGATATCGCCCAATCGACCAAGATTACGACTTAGTTTGGGATTGGATGGATCCCGATATGGGCGCCCTCCCTACAGAACTAGTCGACAATCCAATCGGCCTGCCCGCAACCGATCCAGAAGATCTTCCCTATGACTTGGACAATGATGGAATAGTCAATGAGGAAGACCCATACATGATGGCAACTACAGACCAAGTTGACGCTTGGAATTGTGCGAGCTTAGAAAATCCAAATCCACAAAACTCCGACATGAATTGTACCGTAACACGAAAGTCATACACAGGAAACAATGACTGGGACGGAGATGGACTAAACAATTGGGACGACATCGATGATGACAACGATGGCATTCTAGATTGGCTAGATATAGACCCAAATTGCGATCTCGATGACGACAACGACCTTCATCTGCTAAATGGTTCAAGATACCGGGACGACGGTCCTAACAGTATCGATACTGACATCGATGGAGACGGTTTAGCAAATGATGAAGATTGGGACGACGACAACGATGGAATCTCAGATTATTATGACCCAGACGATGGAAATTGCGGACAAGTAGACAACGATCAAACAGACCCGTTTGCAACTTCCAATGGGTATTCCCACGGGGACGGAGACATCATTGATGGTTCTGATGACAGTACTCTTTGGCAGAACTTTGAAGATTCTTACTGGAAGATGTGGTGGCTATTCAATCCGTTTACCCAAGAAAACGGTTTCATCTACCCTTACAACGGATACGACGACACTATTGAGCCAATAACCAATGGACAAATTCCAGAAATGTACTGGCATGTTCTAATGCAGTGGAGCCCATGGAATGGAGCAAATTACTTCGATATTGACATAGACGGAGACTCATTAATCAATGGAATAGACGTTGATCAAGATGGAGATGGTTTGCCAGATTGGTGGGACCAAGACGAAGGTAATGATGGAGTTCTGGACGTTAATGACCCAGGAAAAGGCGGTTCATTTGATGATAATGAATGTGGCGTGACCTTCTTTTGGTTTGTAGTTGCACAAGTTGCTCTTGACGAAGCATGTGGTTTGTTCTACGCTTGGTTGTATGGTTATCCCATTCAGCCGGCTCGAAGAACCGGACAAATATCCTACACGCTTCCGTATTCAACCCGACCTGACCCAGAATACGATGATGGTCCATATGACGGTACAGATGCCCCTGATAACAGTCCGGCACCTAGCTGTGATGAGAACTGTTTCCACTTCGATTTCACGACTGATACCCCCGATCCTACAGCCGCGGTAACCTACGATCAAATGAAGAATAATCGTGATTTATTCACAGCTTGGATTGGAATTAATTTTGGGTTCTTCCAATGGACTTCCGACCAAAATGCGAATATGTTCCCCGATGAAGTAGCGGATTTACTCGATAACGACGTGGATCCTGATGATGATTGTGGCGCTCCTATCCCAGGAAATATGAATCCATCATGCATGGCTAATGATACCGCTGATTTGGATGATGACTTTGATGGTGTATTCGACCACTGGGATATAGATGATGATAACGACGGTATATGGGATTATTTTGAAATCGACAGCAACGACGATTTTGATGATGATGGTGGCACAGAACCGGGTAACTTCTTCATTGGTTCGAATTGTGTGGACAATGACGATGATGGTATTGATACAGATCCAGATGATGATGGCTGGTATCAATCCGTTTGGGATCAAGGAGTATTGGGTCAAGGATTACTTTTCCCTGTTTACTATGATGTCGACAACGATAACGATGGGGTACCAGATGGCGAAGATCCTGACGATGACAACAATGGTGTATCCGATGAGGTGCAGGAAACTCTATGTTTCACCGGTGAAGAACAGAGCGTCTGGGACCACGATAACGATGGTATCCTAAATTGGGCCGATGACGATTGGGATGCTGATGGAATAGTCAACACATTGGAATTGAATTCAGCTACTCCATTCATCACCCCTTGGGATCACGATAATGACGGACTTAGAGACGATGTAGACCTAGACGATGATTCGGATGGAATGCTAGACAAGGACGAAATCATGCTATGGCCTTCACGATATGATCAACCCTCAACCAATCCTTGGGACCATGACGATTATGGAAATGGTACAGGGATGGCCAATCCAACTGATCCGTTTACCGGCCCTGATGCAATAGACGAGGACGACGACACTGACGAGCGACCGGACAGAGACTGGGATCAATTGGAAGAAGATCATTCCGGTACATCAGATTGGGATCATGATAACGATGGGATTCTCGACGAGGATGACAAGATACCAACCCGTATCACCATGAATTCGAGTAACGTACTCTGGCTAGACGCTGTAAATCCAGCGATTTTCAGAGGTACAGTCAATTGGCTAGACCCTGATACGGGTGTTTTCGAACCAGCTCCAGATCTACCGGTTCAGATAACCATCGAATGGGCTCGAAATGGAACGCTTGCTCTAGAAACCGTAGATGTGTTGACAGACGCTGCCGGCACCTTCGTTGTAGGTCAATTTTTGTTACCCGAGGATCTAATAGTAGGTCCAAATACAACTTACAATGTTTATGCGGAGGTTACTGAAATGTTCTATCATGACGGTTCTCAAACAGAACCGATACCAGTAGAAATTCGGGCAAATACAACCATAGACTATGTTTCCTGGACATATTTCCGAAGCGATGAACAACCGTTATTTGTGGATTACAAGGTCCATTATGAAGCAGATTGGGACCGCGGTGTATTCGACAACAGAATTACTCATGCACCGATTTCTTTCAGGGTTCACGGTGGTCCGTTTGGAAACTACACACATCCAACTATTTTCGATGGATATGGGTATGGATATCGCGCTGATTCAGGGGGCTGGGTATCTCTGACCTTCGTGCAAACCGTGGGTGCTCAAGGCCAATGGAAGCAGGTTCAATGGAACTCCACTATGGACAATGGCGAAGGTAAGTTACCTGGAGGATACGAAGAAATTATCTGGGACGATAACGCAAAGAATCACTACGTATTGGGTCGCTATGATTACACCAATACCAGTCTACCAATTGGTGACTATTCATTCATTGGTTATGCCAGACCAGATTTAGGAGATGAATGGCCATTCCCTTACCTTGAGGGAGCGGAGACCGAGGCATTCACCATTCGTTCAATGCACAGGATGTACATCGAAGCGGATATGTACGTCTCTTCAGTTAGGCCGGTATTCTTCTGGGATGCAACACAATTTACAGGTTCTTCATTCGGAGCCTGGAGAGCTCTATTCCATCAACCAAGCCTTGATGCTGCAGGATTGGATTATGCCCAAGTAAGCCTTGGTAAGCCGTACGCTATGTCTTGGGACGGAACTCCAGAAGGTCTAATTGGCGAGAGCGCTAGACTACGACCATTCCTATCTTCTAATGGTACACATTGGAGGATTGCTATGCAAAATGGCGGCGACTTCAATGCGCCTCCTTGTGGTCCCGTTGAGCCAACAGACCCAGATAGTGTAGTTCGCTGTGAAATCGTTCCTGAGATGTTCACCGGCGAGGAGTTACGAGTAATTGGTAGTGTATGGAATCGAACCATGGTTCCTTGGCCACACGACCCTATGACTCTGCAAGTCGACTTAGATAGAAATGGAATCTTTGCTGGTTCACAAGAGACCGGATATGCGAGAGCACCACAAATGATCAACGGCGTTGCAACCTTCGATTACAATTGGACATGGTACTCTCAATATGCTGCTGGTTTCTATGGCATTCGAGCCGACTTCACCAACTCCAATTTCTACTTCACTGGAAACCAGAGCAATGTGCTTGCCCCAACCGGAGCATACCTGAATGTCTCGGTTATTGGTACAAGCGAATTCAAGGAATTAATCCAGCCTCGTCTATACCGTGGTCAGAATCGAAGCATTGAGGTTCAATTGCTAGATAACTCTCTTCAACCACTAAAGAATTCTCAGATTAATTACGTCTGGGAGGCTGATGGTACCAACGGTATTGCAGAAACAGATAGTACCGGTTGGTTCACTGTTAACTTGACAATAGAGGAAGACCATGAGTTAGGAAACTTCACCTTGGATTACACATATCCAGGAGATCCACGTCACCAAGGAACATCAGGTTCCATGGATCTCTGGGTAGTATCTCGGACCTATATCACGCTTCAAGATACTACGCCGAATATTCGCTCCACGGGAGATATTTGGGAATTCACTGCACAGGTCACTGATGATAACCGCACAGCAGTCATCAAGGACTCAGGTCAAGCATTAGATGGATGCGGAGCAAATGGTGGCGAGGTTCTGGTAATTATGGAAGGTACGGACTTCGAAGACCGCACTCACCGCCAGATTGTCGACACCCAATGTCCGAATGCAGGTACTATCCATTACGAGATGGTTCTAGACCCACAACTACTTCGTGATGACCCACAATCCTTCCTTCCCGATGGTTTTGGTCCAGTGAACGTGATTCTACGATTCGAGGAGAACTTACCTCACGAGGGTTGCGAACCTCTAGATGCTGAAGCACTGAGTACCTCAGGAGCATGGGATCCATGTGTACAAGTCGTGAATAGCGATCATTATCGCAGAGTTATGCAGTTCCAGGTCGATGGATTTAGTTTGATTGGGTACACAACTCTCAATGTTGACGACCAGATTGTTTACACTTCTGAGATTGACCCAACCACCGGCCAACCTATCGAGAAGCCAATGGTGGTAACTGGCCAATTGGTCGACGAGTTAGGTACCAATCTATCGAATAGGGCGATAAGAGTCACCTACGAAATGGTAGGGGCAGAAACTGGAGTAGTGGGCTGTCTACCAGGCACAAGCGACGCCAACGGATTCTATGAGATAACCTGCCCACTTACTGACGTACAGGCGGGCCAAGCTCGTGTTAAGGTCGAATTCAATTCTTACGAAAATAACGACCGCTATCGATACCACAACGCTAGCACAACACGATTGTTCCCGGTCTTCTCAAATTCGACCTTGGAGGTACAAGAGATTGGACCATTCAGAAATGACGTTGACTCGTACACGTTCCAGAATGGCTCAGTATTCCCTGTACTTTACCTAAAGGAATCCTTCCACTTGGATGCTAGATTAACGCAAACAAATGGTAATCCAATTGGAGGCAAGTGTCTGAATATTTACTTGGATCCTGAGGTAAACACCCGACCTATTGCTACATCGATAACTCAAGATGGAACTGGTGAAATTGAGTGGTTCAGCGGCGATCCGGATGATAATCCGAGTCGACGCGGAGTCGAACCTACTTCAGATAAGATGGAAGGATTCAGAATTGTAAGAATCGCCTATGAGCCAAATAAGGAATTACCGGGAGGTTGTAGAGCCGAAACAACACCGGTGGTGAATGGCTCGTTCATCGATGTTGAAGTGCTTGTTAGGAGCCGTGTAGACATCTTGATGAAGAACCATTGGACCAACCCTGATGGCTACCAAGAGGGTGATTACATCAATGGTTCAGTAGCGATTCTACGAGACCGTTTGGATCTCTCTGTAGAATCTCAAACAGTGATATTCACCTATCAGTATTGGAATGCAGAAGAGGGCGAATGGATTCCTCACAACGTAGTCTATGCAACTACAAACGAGTTGGGAGAAGCCAGCTTTAGCTTCCAATACTCTGGCGAAAACATCCCAGGAGAATTGGACTGCGGTGCAGGAGGATATTGTATATCCGAAGGAGAATGGCAAGTGATAATTCAATTCAAGGGCTCTCATGAATTTGAAGAGGAGTTCCTTAACAATACTCCATCAATTAAGTTAGGAGAACCAGTAATCAAGGCTGAAGCCAGCTTCTTCACAGTGCAAGTACTGACGATTATGGGAATTGCATTAGCCTTCGCTGTCTTAGTTGGTGCAATTATGTATCGAAATTACGTAGAGCGCCGTAGAATTGAGATTCTACGAGGTATACTAACCGACTCTCTGATGTCCCTAAAGGCATCCAATGAGTACATTGATACAATTTTCGAATGTTACAAGAAACTGGTCAGATTCTTCCGCAGCAGAGGCGCGATGAAGAAGGTCTACGAAACCACTAGGGAATTCGAGGATGCAGTAACAGGAATGTTAGCAGGAATCGCCCCACCAGAGGACTTAGACGTCTTCTTCTCTCTATTCGAAGAAGCGAGATATTCCGACCACGAAATTGGCGCTGATCAGCGGGATAGAGCAATCAATGCTCTGCAGTCAATTATCAACCATATTAGCGCCTCTCTTGGAGAGGGAATGCTGAACCGAACCGCTGTCAATGAATCCGGTCTATACGGATCGGTTGTGAAAGCAGGTTCATTCGTAGATTCCGAAGGTCAAGAGAGAATCGCAGGTATCGATGAAGGTTCTGACGACGACAGCGGATTCCGAATATGATTACGTAGAGTTGAGGAAAAGGGCGGCCTTAACTCGTCCAATCCTCTTCTCGATGTACTGCGAGGCTATGCCCCGTAGGGGCAACCCGCAGCATTCATAACAGGCGGTCAGGTGGGCGCGCTACCCAAGCATACGTCGAGGGAGTCATATGAGTAAGAACATGAGAAAGACCAACCAGGCCCTAATCGCCCTAATCGGCGATCTCAAGGACCAGAGCAGGTCAACCGGTTCCGCACTATGGCGAGACGTCGCTCTGAGGCTCGAAAAGAGCCGAAGCAATTGGGCTGAACCGAACCTAAGCCGCCTGAGCCGATACGCTGCCGACGAGGATGTAGTCCTCATTCCTGGCAAGCTTCTCGGTAGCGGTGATGTGGCCGGTAAGCCGAGCGTCGCCGCCTACAGTGTTAGTACCGGTGCCCGCTCGAAGATTGAAGCCGCAGGCGGACGTGTCCTCACGATCCGTGAATTGATGAACGAGAACCCAGATGGAAAGGGGGTGAGGATACTTGGCTGAAGCAAGTACTCTCGTCTTTGACGCATCTGACAAGGTTCTAGGACGCCTTGCTAGCCACGTGGCTAGCGAATTACTGACAGCTCGCAGAGCGGGTAATCAGAAGCGCGTAATTATTGTGAATGCCGAGAAGGCAATCGTAACCGGACCAAAGACAACAGTCTTTGCGAAATACGATCACAAGTACAAATTGAACCACCCTAGGAAAGGGCCGTTCTTCCCACGCATGCCGGACCAGATTCTCAAGAGAACCGTCCGAGGAATGTTGCCATATCAGAAGAACAGCACTGGCCGAAATGCCGTGCGCGATCTCAGGGTAATGATTGGTATGCCCGCAAATCTATCTGGCGATGATTTGCCGGAAGGTCATGCTTGGGGCGATTCCAGCTCCTTTGACCGAGATTTACCTCAGAAGTTTGTTCGCTTAGGAGAAATTAGCGAACACCTAGGAATCGATAGCACCCGATGGGGAGGTGACCAGTGATGGCTAAGAAAAAGAAGAAGGAAACGGTCGAAACAAGTGGAAAGAGGAAGACCGCAATCGCTCGTGCAACAGTCCGCAAGGGCGCTGGCCGAGTTCGAGTAAACCATCAGCCAATCCACATCATGGAACCAGCCCTAGCTCGCCGCAAAGCGCTAGAGCCTGTTCAGATTGCTGAGGCCATGAATCGCCTGCAAGATGTTGACATCTCTGTCAACGTAGAAGGCGGTGGACAGATGGGCCAAGTAGATGCTATACGAACCGCGATTGCTCGTGGGCTCGTTCACTACAATGGTGGAGCAGAGGGAATTGACGAGGAACTTCGTGATGAGTACCTACGATTCGACCGTAGCCTATTGGTAAACGATCCAAGACGCAAGGAGCCGAAGCACCAAATGGGTCGAGGCGCTCGCAAGAAGTGGCAGAAGTCGTATAGGTGATGAAATATGTTGATACCAGTACGTTGTTGGAGTTGCGGAAAAGTCGTAGCTCATTTGTATGATCAGTTCAAGAATGCAGTCGATACAGGCGAGGACCCATCAAAAGTTCTCGACGACCTCGGACTTGAGCGATACTGTTGCCGACGAATGTATGTTGGTCACATCGAATTAATCGATGAAGTATCGCCATTCAGCGTCGCTCGACAAGATTGATTTTCCAGCCGTCAAGGCTTTGGGAGAACCTTCTCACGAGAGAACCACACAAGGGGCCTGTAGGTTAGCTTGGCCTATACTTCGCGGCTGGGGGCCGCGCGACCCAGGTTCAAATCCTGGCTGGCCCACCATTTTACTAGCAGCGATAGCCATAATCTGTCGGAATTAGTGCCAAAAAAGAGCACCTTTTAGGGGGCAACCGCACCTCACCGAACATGGTTCCGGAGGCCATGGATGATTGGGCGAACAACGCCCGCATCGAGGAGTTGGCAGGGCTGCTTGCTCATCATTCCAACCTCTATTACAACCAAGCCTCTCCCGAGATAACGGATGCAGAATACGACGCTTTATTTGATGAATTAAAGCAACTTTCACCAGACCATCCACAACTTTCCAAAGTCGGCTCGGACCCCGCTCCCGGCTCAGAAAAAGTCGACCATCTATTCCCAATGAGGAGTTTGGACAAAGCTACTGAGGAAGAAGAGGTTGCCCACTTTGTTGCAGAAACAACAGCCCACGGGCGTCGTTTCGTCTGTCAACCAAAATTGGACGGCTCTGCACTATCACTAGAATATCGCCGTGGACGTTTGGTTCGTGCGGCTACTCGAGGAAACGGAGAACGAGGGGAGGATGTTACCGCCAATGCTCGTAGGATACCAAATATTCCTGAATCCTTAGATTGGGAAGGAGATGCACATGTTCGAGGCGAAGTTGTAATGCCGCTGGATGTATTTCGGGCAAAGTACGCCTCGATTGCTCCCAATCCTCGAAATCTTGCCGCTGGAAGTCTTCGTCAGAAAACCGCAGATGCTGGTAAAGGAGATGCAGCCGATCTGGCCTTCCACGCCTATGGTGTAATGTTCCCGAGTACCGAACACCGACATCCAGATAGTCCGCCACCTCCAACTTTCACAAATGACTCAGAGGCAATCGACTGGCTTGAATCAAATCGCATTGCTGCGGCTGGAAATGAAGTAGTCGAAGGAGAAGATGACGATACAGTAACTCAGGCAATTCTAGAGGTAACTAAGCGGTGGACACAGAATCGTGATAGTGCAGATTGGGAGATAGACGGAGTGGTAATCAAATTGGATGATTTAGCCAAGAGAGAACTCCTCGGCCAGACAGCTCATCACCCACGTTGGGCAATGGCATGGAAATTCCCTCCAGAAGAAGCCTCCACAGTAGTCATGGGAGTTGATTGGCAGACTGGAAGGACCGGAACGGTAACTCCTGTTGCAAGGGTAGCACCAGTAACGGTATCTGGAGTGACAGTTGAGAATACCACTCTGCACAATGCTGGAGAAATCGAAAGGTTAGGATTGCGTGTAGGAGATAGAGTCAGAATAGTTCGCCGAGGCGACGTGATTCCGAAGATTATCGAAGTATTGGGTGAAGCCAAGTCTTCGGACTTACAGAATCGAGTTCATGCAGACGGAACTCCATTCACCGACTCCCTACCAAAGTGTGAGGCCATTCAAATCCCAGAGCAATGCCCTAGATGTGAAACTAAATTAGAACAAGATGGAGCATTCATTCGTTGCTTCAATCTAGATTGTCCATCTCGCTTAGAAAGAGCGATTCTGTATTGGTGTCGAGCCCTTGAGATGGATGGAATCGGCGAGAAGTTAGCCGAACAGTTGTGTGAGGAAGGTTTGGTAAGCACTCTTCCAGATCTCTACTCATTGACCCACTCTGATATTATCAATTTAGAACGAATGGGCGAGAAATCTGCAAACAACATAATCTCTCAATTGGATGCAACAAGGGTTCTGGGCCTATCGACCTTCCTTTCAGCTCTAGGCCTTCCCGGAATCGGGCCCGAGTTGGCGACTGGATTTGCAGAAGAATTAGGCGACACCGAGACCATGTTCAGTCTGCTAAACGACCATGAATCAGCAATCCCAAGATTGGTCAAATTGGAAGGTGTTGGTGAAACCGTTGCCCGCTCTTTCCTAGAAGGTCTGTCTGAGCGTAGAGCGATGGTGGAAGGATTAGCTGAGGCGATAGAAATAACCGCCGAAGAAGTAAAACAAGAATCAGAGGGCCCACTAACAGGTCAGACATTTTGTATCACAGGAAGCTTGAGTAGACCAAGAAAGGAAATCGCCTTGATGATTAAAGCCGCAGGTGGCAAAGTAGTTTCATCCGTTTCAGGAAAGTTAGATTTCCTAGTCGCCGGAGAGTCCTCAGGATCTAAGTTAGACAAGGCAAACAGGCTTTCAGTGACTGTTTTGAGTGAATCGGAACTTGAGTCCAAAATCTCCGGCGAGGGGGATGAATCAGATGAAGAAAACACAGGCGAAATCTTCGCTGATGAGGGCCCACAGCAGATGTCCCTAGGGGATTATTGAGGCCCTCAACCGTACATCCCGGAACTTTCGACTCCTGGTTTATCCATCTGCAATTGGTTCAGTTGAGTTGCCATCATTTCCTTGATTTGTTCCTCTATTCTTTGGGCTTCTTCTAGTAGTGGTTCAGTATCTAATTTGATTGCAGGAAGTAGGCCATCAAGCCTTTCGATAATTCGAGCGGCGGCTCTAGCATCAGGTATTGCTCCATTAGCCAAATCACCACCCGACTCTGCCAGTATGGCCATAGCGTCGATTCTTCTCCTTCGACATTCACCCAGCATTACTCCGCTCATACCTCCAACTACACCATGTTTGAGTTTAGCAACACCTAGTTGCTCAAGTGTCTCTTGAGCAGAATCTGTAGAGCCAATTCCCAGCATAGATTCGTCAGATTCATCATCATCAAAGATAGAGTGTGCTTGATCAGGGCCATGTGAAAATGAATCGATCATCATCACTTGGGCCGCCCCACTAGATTCGACCCAATCTAGTATCGAATCAGCAAGTGATAATGTCAAGTCAGGGCTAACTTGAATCTCAGAGGCGATTAATACCACTTTGTCACATCTATCCATATGGCAGATTGGCTCCCCCGCATAGAATCGGAGTGGAGGGAGTGGTTTCCCTTCCTGAACAAGACAAACCGGAGGAAGCCCCGCTCCTCTCGCTCCCCCAACAAATGTGAGTCCTAGGCGATCTACGAGGTAGTGTGCGACAATACTGCTAACGAATCCAGCAGAAGGAAAACAAGTCACCACCAAGGCGTCCTCAGCATTCAATTCATCATCTACCGCGACCACAGGTGCTCCGCTCATTGAACCCTAACCGACCGAGATACTGTTAATCATTGGCCTCTCCAGATATAGCATGTCGGAGGCAGAGGAGGTGCAATCCCAAAGCGATGAGAGCGATTCTAGCCTTCAACCAGAGGAGGGTTTCATCGCTCACCAATTGTCTCCTTCATCATGGAATAGATACGAAGAATGCCCGAGGAAATACTGGCTTTCTCGACAAGGTCTTCCTCGAAAGGCAAGCATGCCTGCTGCACTAGGTAATGCAGTCCACAATTCTGTGGAAGACCTTTGCAATCTTGATTTAGGCGACCGAGAAGACGATGAAGCCGGCTGGCTTCCTGCTACTGCAAAAGCAGTCTTAGATCGACACTGGCAAATCGAGAAAGATAACTTCTTAGAAACTCCTCGTCATCCTCGTTGGAAAGGAGAACAAATTACCAAGGCTCACGATGGGCTAATAGGTGCCTTGAACATCCTATTTAGCAAATCCAATGTTGAAGTTCAGAACTTATCTGAAGTAACTGTAGCAACCTGGAAAGAGGTTCAGTCTATCGTTTTGGCAAATGAAGGAACTTTAGTTTCGGAATGTGGTCGACTCATGGGACGTCTCGACTTATTGGTAGCGGACATTGGCGAAGATGGAGAATCACAGGGTTGGATTGTAGCCGATTTGAAAACCGGAAAGCCTCCATCGCCTACACTAAATGAGAAGGTAAGCAGACAATTGAGATTCTATCGTGATTTGTTGAAACAGAATAATCCAGATCATCCAACCGTAATCGCAGAAGGTTGGTACTCTTCAAACCAAACAGTTCACCGGGCAGACGGCCCAGATGTATTGGATTCTGCCCTAGAGGCATGGGAAGGGATGCGCCCTTCAACGACACCTCTTCCTGCTACGCCTGGCGATCAACAATGTGGTTGGTGTGAGTGGAAAGCATGGTGTCCGATTTGGTGGGCCGCTCGTCGAGATGGCACTCTTTCACCCGGTCATATGTTCCGTGACGAAGTTGTTCAAGTCATTCGATTTGACCGTGAGGCCGGCGCGGCGCTATTCCAACGCATGCCACCAGTTGGTGATGAAGGTGAACTAGCTCCTTCAGACCATAAATTCGGTGCGGTTGTGAGGGACCAAGCACTAGTACATCTATCTGAACTGCTTGACTCGGGGCACGAAGGGGCGATTTTCCTAGGTAGTGCTAGAATGGACGGCAGGATTGCACATCTCGGCGATTGGTGTGAGATATTGCCATGGAATCCGATGAATGAAGGGCATGCCCACGATCACTCTCGATGGTTGCGTAGTAATTCAGATACAATTTTTGAAGAAATTGGCGAGGACGGAGAAGACAACCAGTCCAAATAGCGTTCATCGATCTTCTGCAATTCTTGTAGCGTCCGGCCCTTGTGTTTTCCGAAGGCGATAACGATTCCTTGATCTGAATGGCGCAATCTTCCGTTCGTGCCATCGACCGGCTCCAAATCCACCAAACTAGGGCCTAAACGGTCGCTATTATCTCGCCTTCCGGATAACATATCTTGTAATTCATCCAACCCTCCTCGGAATTGGTTAGGATGATTTTGCATCATCGACCAAAGTAATAGCAGGGTTGCTCCTGCATCGGCGTCGGCACTATGCGCTCTGCCAATTGTGATATCGTAACGCGCGCAAAGAGGGCCCAATGCGTGCCGACCGGGAATCTTCAGTTTCCTTGCCAAGGTTAGTGTATCGATTATTGCCCTTGGAACTGGGGTTTCAAACCCAGCCCTCATACATTCCAACTCGAGGAATCTCCAATCAAATCTCGAAACATTGTGTCCAACGATTACCGCGTCAGAAATCAAATCGATTAATTCAGGAAGATGCTCAGAAAACTCACTTTCTCCTCTAACATCATCGTCGGTAATTCCGTGCACCCGAGATGATTCAGGAGGTATGGAGCGACGAGGATTTACCAGAGAGGTTTTGTTGATATGAGAACCATCAACGTCACTACCAATCAATGCATATTGCACAATCCGGTCGCTTCGAGGGCTCAATCCTGTGGTCTCAAGGTCGAAACCGAGAACCCTGTATCCGGTTAGCATACCCCCGACCATGACTTCACGGATGAAAGACCCTCCTTGAACTTCATTGGTAATCGGAATTATTCCGTCATACCTATTTGTCTCTCTCTACGCCAATTGTGTAATGGGGTTACAAGCCGGACGAGCCGTATCACTGTCGGTCCTACTCTTGTTTACCGCTTTAGCAGGATGCACCGGCTTGGCATCAACAACTCCGATTGCGGAAATAAGCGCAGATCAAACATCGATCAATCTCGGTGAATCAGTGAATTTTGATGCTAGATCTTCCAGTACACCATCGCCTACAATTATCGATGAGTATGTTTGGGACTTTGGTGATGGAGAACAGAAGACCACTTCCACCGGTATTACTTTCCACACTTTCACTCAAGCCGGAAACCATGACGTAGAAGTTGTAGTATTCAACGATCGTGGGGAAAGTGATAGAGCATCGATAACCATATTCGTCAATTCACCGCCAACCATCGTAATCGAGAAACCGGGCTATGTCCGTACAAATCAGACAGCAACTATTGATGCCTCTGCATCCTATGATTCCGAAGGAGGGAGTGTCGAATTCATTTGGGATTTAGACCTTGGATTCGATAGAAATGGAGATGGAGACCCAACCAATGATGCAGATTCCACTTCATCTTCGGTTCAAGTCATGTACACAAATTCTGGAAATCAAACCGGTTCGCTAACTGTCGTTGACGATAACGGAGCCACAAGTACAGAGATTTGGAGCTTGATGGTAGTAAGTAGAATGTTCAATGTGGTTTGGGAAGAACAACATGTAACTTACGAATGGTCAGGATATACCGAACAGGGTGAAAGTACAACACACCAACATATTCCCGGACAAATAGGATCTCGAACTAATGGCGCTAGAATCATGCAGGTCAATGCAACTTTGGTTCTCGATCGAGATTTACTCCCAATTCAATGGCCAGAAGATAATTTCACACTCCGACTAAATATTCCCATGACTGGTTGGAGCACAAGTTCTCAGACTTCTCATGATAATATTACACTAAATGCAACAGCGAGTATAGACAGGGGCGACTTGAATCCCTGGCCAGATAGCGGGTATACGGTAAGCGCTGATAGTTCGGATAGCCTAGAACAATCTCTTCTCAACGAAGCCGGTGCGAGATTCGGGCAAGGAGAATGGATTTGGGTAATTACAGCGGATGAATGCGACCCAGACATTCTAGTTGATGAAGTAGATCCAGACTCTGGGAATGACTGGACACTAACCATAGATTACACCATACTCGTTCCTAGGGTCAGCGAAGTCACAGCATAATCTCTCATTTCCTATGGATAAGGCCTTTCAACCCAAAGCGATTGGAAGGCTTCGATGGTACGTTCAATCGAAGTCAAGAAGGCCTCGGTAAGAAATCGACTAATTGTCGATGTGGATGTCTTGATGAACGAACCGAACGACTACGACTTTTCTCCTAGGGCGAGCATGGAAGGTAATAGGTTGAGCATTACAAATGCCGGTGATGAAGCGGGCGGCAGCATCGACTTGGATGACGACCAAATGATTGCAGCAGAAAGAGATCGCATGGTTGAGTTAAGGGTAAAATTCTCAGTTGAGGGGATGCATGGAGTACTCACTCACAAGACAACAATTGTCAGAACAGGACCCAATGCAAAAAAGTTGGCTGAACCTCGCTGGAAGACTGTTTTACCACTTAAAATGTAATTTGACCCACCGTCGGGGTTATACAGAAGTCACCGGTCGAAAACACGCTGGACCCATAGTGTAGCCTGGATATCACTGGGGCTTGCGGAGCCTCAAACCCGTGTTCGAATCGCGGTGGGTCCGCCATTTTCACCGAATTATGGCAACTTTGTCGAATACAACACTACATAACGGAAATAATTCACGTAAATACATGCGATGTGGGGCGTTCGCTCTAACAATTCTACTGCTTTCTTGCAGTTTAGCAGGTTGTGCTTCAGACGATGAGTTAGAAGTACCAGAAGAGCAAATTTCGGATATTGAAAGGGAAGATGTGAGGGAAGAGACGAATGAATCTTCGGCAATCACGCTAGAAGATTGCGAAGATAGAGGCGGAATATGGATTGAGGAAAGAGAAGAGTGTTCTTTCGATTCAGACAATCCAGAAGAAGAAACTGAGCGACCGGAAGAAGAGACCGGGCCAATCGCTGTCCCGCCATGTGGTGTAACTGCTACAGAGGGGCTCAATCCAACAATTAACCCATCTTCATGGCCCGTGATTGAAGCCGGTCAATGGCTTGCAGTCGATGGTTTGACAGATATTTCATACGCCACGACAGAAATAGACAATGAATCCGAAACTGTCGTCGATGAACGCCTTGATTACGAGTGTGGATACACATATTCTGTAAAAGTTCCAGTCGGATACAATGCAAGTAATGAATACCCTCTATTCCTATATCTTCACGGTCAATTACTAGATTCAGTCTTCTTCAACAATATGATGACAAATAACTTTCATGTTCCGGATGATGACAAATATATCATCGTAAGACCCTCAAAATTGGAAGCGGATTGGGATCCAAAAAAGGCTCTTGATGTACTTGAAGACGTCAAAGCCAACATGAATGTTAACGATGATAGAGTCTACCTAACAGGTCTGAGCATGGGAGGTCGGGGCACTTTCATTGTTGCAGCTGCCTTGCCTAATTACTTCGCAGCAATTATGCCACTATCACCTCATCATGAGCCATACTCCTACCTTCCACTCGCTGAGGATGTGGCTCACCTACCTGTTTGGATGAGCCACGGAACAAATGACAGCACATCGTCCTACGACATGGCAGCACAGATGGCCGAGAATCTAACAAATCTGGGCGCGGAAATAGAATTCCAGACGATAGTTGGCGGAGAACACGGAGGCTGGTTCGCAATCTACTCGGATCCGGAAATAATGCAATGGATGCTTTCCCACACCAGAGGCCAGTAATCACAATCCGGCACCTTCATTTCACTGACGTTTATGGCCAACCATGACTTTCACTTCGAGTAGACGTATCGACTTCCCGATGGTGGATATGGCCAAGATAGTCTACTACCCTCAATTTTGGGATCTAGCTCACAGATTTTATGAAGAATCTTGGGAGTATTCATGTGGAATGCATTACAACGAAATTTTGAGTGAGCACAACATTGGATTTCCACTAGTTCACTCAGAAGCAAACTTCCGTCACCCATTAGCCTATGGTGACATAGTCGAATGTACAATCACAGTTCCCAAAATTGGAGAGACTTCAATCACTTGGAGAATTGAGTTTAGAAATCAAGAGGGAATACTTTGTTGGTCTGCAGACCAAGTTACAGTATGTGTCGATATGAGTGATGTGAAGAAGAAGATACCAGTTCCTAGCTGGATGAGAGAAGGACTTTCAAAAATGGCCTCAAACTAATCCATTCAGGGTTTGGGCCACTTCTTTCCAAGTGCTGCACGCAGATCATCATCCATAGTAGCCTCCCACCAATTCGCATCTCTCCAGATGGCATAGCGCCCTCTTATTCCTCGTAGATCGGCTTGGTCAAGGCGACATCGTTGGAAATTTGACAGATTCATTCGTGCCTTGACGAAACTCGCCCCACGCATATCCGCATCATCAAACGCGGCCTTCATCAGATTTGCACGCTTGAAGGAGGCCTTACGAAGATCAGCACCCGACAAATCGGCACCTTCCAAGTCCGCACCATCAAATACAGCCCTTCGAAGGTTAGCCCCTGACAGGTCAATTCCACGAAGGTCTGCTCCAACATGAGAAGTGAAAGACCAATCCTTTGGTCCTTCTTCGATATCTTCATCGCTCACGACGATAGCCTCTCAAGGTAATCTCTACCAGCGTCTGTAAGTATCACAAATCGATTCTTATCAGTGCCTGGTGGAAAGGTTAGCAGTGCCGGGCGCCCTCTAGATGCGGAATCTTCCAACATTCTGTTGATGTATAGCGAAACGTTCCACTTCTCCAATTCTTCATCTGTCCAACGGCCAGAATCCTCGATTAATTTCTTCACTTCTCGAGGAGGAGTATTATCCTCTTTCTCAACAGAACGAAGATAATGAATCGCTGCTAGAATCACATCTCCTGTTCTGTATATGTTACAATTGTCAATCAGTCTTCTAAACGCAGAACCTCGTTCTGGTACTCCAGTTTCACTTAGGGACTGACGCGCAGCGTCAATCGCATCTTGTCTGGCAGCTCGAATTTTGGATAGTGCAGAAGCCCATGTGTCCTGTTCCTTGAGTTTCAACCATGAATCATTCACTTCACGAGCCGATCCTGTCAGATCCACTTCCGTCGAACCGACTCTGATTATGATTCTTCCAATGTCGCCGTTATCTTCCTCAGACATACTACCAAGTCTTCGATTAATCACCAATTGATAAAATAATCCTCAAAATAATATCAGAAACATAAGCCCATATTGTTGCCTCATTCTACATCACTTACAACCGTTTGATTCAAGACTCTTCGACATCAGCCGGTGTTCGATGGCTACACACGACAACTCGGGTTACCCTTTGGTTCTGCACTCTTCAGCAGATCCAACAACCCTAGGTGGAACGGCAATTTGTGGCTTTTCAACAGTGGGTTCGGTTGGAGTGATTGCGATGTCTCACATCATTCAGACACTAGAACTCGACCCTATGGGGACAGTCTTGCATCCGGAGTTCCCAGCAATCGCTCTAATTCATGAATCAGTGCCAAAACATCCAGTGCGAGTCTATCAGGGAGAAGGTCTGGGAATATTCATTGCAGAAATCCAATTTCCTCCTCAAAACGATGTCCACTTTGGCGAGACCGTACTAGAGTGGTTCACAAAGGGAGGTTTTGACAGATTGATTGTAATTGACGGGGTCGTCAGTAACGAGCTGGGAATCAAGGAAGAAAGTGATCTGTGGGGTGTTTCCTCAACTGCAATAGGACGAGATGCCCTCGACAACTCAAATATTCAGCGTATCCAACAAGGAATCGTTTCTGGAATCTCGGGTTACCTAATTGCTGAAGGTGAGCGTAGAGGCTTAGATGTCACCGCGCTTCTAGCAGAATGTAATCCAATGTACCCAGATGCGCGAGCCGCATTATTAGCAATCGAGGGTGTTTGCGACTTGATAGACATGGAAATACCAGTCAAAGGACTTCTTGAAGACGCTCGCGCTATAGAAGAAAGAGTCCGTGAAGCATTTGAGCGAGCCCAAGCAAACGCTCTACCAGCCCCTGAAGACCAAGACGATGACGATGAAGTCAGAATGGTTTACTGATTACGTTCAGTAAAACGGATTTGTGCCCGCTGCGTGATCTGTTGAATCGATGACTTCGACAATCTCTGGAACCTTTTCCTTAATCATCACCTCAACGCCTTGCTTGAGTGTTACATCAGCCATTCCACATCCTTGGCAACCTCCTCCAAAGGCGATTATTGCCTTGTTTTCGTCAACTCCGACAAGTTCGACAACACCTCCGTGGCTGGCAACTGCTGGATTGACTTCGTTGTTGATGATTTCAGCAACTTTCTGAGATAATTCATCCACCCACATCGGATTTGGATTTTCGAAAGAGAATCCACCACCCATCAAGGTCTCTTTGAAATCGAGGGTTGAACCATCTAGATACTGAACACTGCGAGCAGCGATTCGAACTGTTATTCCGTCAACCTCGTTGATGTAGTCATCTTCTAAGCCTCCGTCAGCAGCAACGAATTGCAAATCATACTGGAAACCTTTCGGCCCCCTACCAACGATTTCAACGCGCAATGACAATTCTCCTTGGTCAGCCTGCTCGGCGAATGAGTCGAGCATTTCACGAGCTTTTGGCGTAATGGCTAGCATGTCCTTCGACCCTTTCAGAGGCCCACCCGTCTTCAACCTGCGGGCGAGACGGTGCTAAACAAACTGAAACTGAAGTAGAAATCAACTCACAAAGTCTCCTAACTGCATCAGCAAGCCTTTGAGACATTAGGTCTGAGCATAACTCATGGCGCAGGAGGAGGTCACCGACCGACTAGGTAGGCAACTGCGTGACCTGCGAATATCGGTAACCGACAGGTGCAACTTTCGTTGCCCATACTGTATGCCTCGAGAAAGATTTGGCGAGGACCATACTTTCCTTCCTAGGCGGGCGTTTCTTTCCTTTGAGGAAATTGAAAAGGTTGTCAGGGCTTGTATTCCTCTAGGCTTGGATAAAGTCCGGTTAACTGGTGGAGAACCCTTGCTAAGGCCCGATTTATCTGACTTAGTAAGCCGCTTATCTGACCTTGGGATCGATATTGCCCTGACTACGAATGGTTCACTTCTTCGACGAAATGCCGAGGCTCTCGCTGAGGCTGGATTGAAACGAGTAACAATCAGCCTAGACGCAATTGACGAAGAAGTACATCAGAAGATGAGTGATTCCTCAGTGACAGTATCTCAGATACTAGATGGAATAGAAGCCGCACGGGAAGTGGGCTTATCTCCAATCAAAGTGAATTGTGTAATCAGGAGAGGTGTAAATGAGGAACAAGCGACAAAATTGGTTAATCATTTCAAAGGCACAGGAGTAATTGTGCGCTTCATAGAATTCATGGACGTCGGTCGTACGAATGGTTGGACACTAGGGGAAGTAATCCCTAGTAGAGACCTACTAAATCATCTGCAAAAGCAGTTCGATTTGGTCCCGCTTGAATCCGAACGGTCCTCTGATGTAGCAGTACGCTGGGGTCACTCAGATGGTTCGGGAGAAATCGGATTGATTTCATCCGTCAGCGAACCATTCTGTGGGGATTGTGTTCGGGCTAGAATTTCTGCTGACGGCCGACTGTTTACCTGCCTGTTTGCTTCTGGAGGTCACGATCTAAGGGCACTAATCCACGATACAAATGGTGGCGACCTAACCGCAGCGATTGCTGCGATATGGCAACGCCGTGCTGACCGATATTCCGAGTTGCGTTCAGAGGAAACCTCAGCGTTGCCAAGAATCGAAATGTCATACATTGGAGGATGAGATTTCTTTCAATGCAGCGACGACATCCCTCCAACAAGCATCGGTCCTAATCGAAGGCTCCG
>WTHI01000035.1:33899-35372 GCA_011523185.1 Methanobacteriota archaeon | reverse complement strand
TCTAGCCTTGGAGCGGAAGGCTTTCTTGATATCAGAGTCAGACGCTTTCCGGTCTAGGCCTAATACCTCATAGTAGTCTCTCTTCTGACTCAAGCGACCACCACAACCAATGCTCCAAAGCGCCTGTTTTCAACCCATTGGAATGCTTACAGGAAAGCGCCGCAACTACTACAGTATGCAGTGCCGCTATTGTTTACCGCACCACACTCTTGGCAAGAAATTACAGATTGTGCAATAGATGAGGGAACTGCGGGTTGCCATTGAGAGTCTTCCATTGCATCCCAGTTAGTTTCAGATGTGACTGATTTTGATTTCTTTGCTGCAGCCTTTTCGGCTTTGGCAGCAGCCTTTGAGGCTATTTTCTCCGCTTTAGCAGCAGCCTTTGCTTCCTTCTTAGCCTGTTTTATTGCCCTCTTCTCGTCTTTTGCAACTTGCTTTTCTCGGCGGGCCAATTCTTTGGCAAGGCGTCGTTGAGCGGAAGCTTCTGCACTGGCCCCTAACGCCCCAACAGGCTTGTTGTCTTCTTCTGATTGAGTTGCATTTGTATCGGAATTATATGAAACACCTTCAACTTGAACATCTACATCCATCCGCGAATCTTCCGAATCTAGTTCGAGTTCGGAGCCTTCTTTATTCAAATCCGATATTCTACCACTCATTCTCTTTTGAAATCTTAAGCCCGCTCTCCCTCTAGGCTCACTACGGGCTTGAGTCTCCAATTTTTCCAATGCAGAATCCCCACGACTCCACAGACCTTTATCCTCAAGTCGGTACATACTCGATAGCCCCTTGATTGCACTAGAACGGTGATATTCGTGGTCTTCAACAACTCGATATTTTAGATACATGATTATTCCTAAAATTACCGCAATCGTGTGAATAATCGCTTGGGCGATTAAGTCTTGTTTGAGTAATTCCTCGATGTTTGGAAGCCCAAACCTAAGCGCTACCACACATATTGTAGGCGCTAAAAGCAAACCCGCGCTAATCAACGGAGAACGCTGTGCCATAGACGCGCCTCGCAAATCAATGGTTTGAATTATTCGTGAACATGGGAGGCCGATTATCCACAGCAATCATGACCTATGCACATCCTCGGTTAGGCATGGAACCGGAGATTACTGTCTCCACCATGGTCAAAACCCATGAAAATTTCACACTTGTCAAGAAGGCAATTAAGTCACTATTTCCTGATTGGGATTGCGAAATTACGGCGGAGGGCGAAAGTTATCCAGTCACCAGAGATGAATCCAGGCTTTCTGGAAATTCTGAATCTCTATCTGGAATAATCGATTATTGCTCAACTAATCGGATTTTAGATACTGCATTTGATGCTATGACGATGAACCTACAGGGAGATTCCACTCATTTTCAATTATCTAGACAGGCTGCATTTGTAGGCAAGGTTGCATTTGTAGTAGAGGAAGTGCCTCTCGGAGGAGTTATGGAAGTATCATTACAAGGTGAAGACCT
>WTHI01000035.1:0-33799 GCA_011523185.1 Methanobacteriota archaeon | reverse complement strand
TAGAGGAAGTGCCTCTCGGAGGAGTTATGGAAGTATCATTACAAGGTGAAGACCTGGGGTTGTGGCTTGAGCAAGCTACCTGGCATGAGGGCAGAAATAACATACCAAGAAATCTAGGTGATGACCTTAGTATGGACGAGGATGGAACTCCTGTAGAATGGTTTGATAATAAGGGCAATAGAACTATGAATTCAAATCAAGAATAGGGTATTCCTGATTCCATCCACTCTTCAATCAAAGGTTCATCGGCTGGAAGCCACTTTACACTATCGAGTGAAGATTGGTCTAACCACGAAATCAAATCGTGTTCTTTTGCAACAATGGATTCCTGATCAACAACTCCACAATCCCAGATAGACAATGAGACGAATCGATCCTCGTACTCATATTCAAGGGATGCAACTCTAGTCTTTGGATCAACAACGATTCCTAATTCTTCGATGATTTCCCTCCGTAATGCCTCCTTCTCAGTTTCACCTTCATCGATCTTACCTCCTGGAAATTCCCACCAACCACCCCAAACATCTTGCGGCGGTCTCCTACAAGCTAAAATTCGCCTTTCAGAATCAAACAAGAGAGCACCTACAACTTCTAACCTAGGTTTAGATGCCAGTGTTTTGATAATACGAGAAATTACTTCCATTTGCCTTGTAAGTGAAATCTCAGATTCTGGCGGTAAATGGACAAAAATTGCTGGTATTTTTTCGCCCATTAATTCTATCGAATTTAATGTTCTGTAGATTGTTTCGTTACAGACAAATTGACCAGCAGAATTGCTCCAAACTACATCTTCATCATTTTCAAATTCCTCATCCAAAATATGCTTTGAAGCCGTTGTTTGGTACTTTTCAGGTCCGGGCTCGAGGATGATTTCTTCGACCATTCTTCCCGAGTTATCTGGGACACTAAATTTAGAGTAATTATGAGCCCACCTTTCCAATGAAATTTCCTTTCTAGATTCGGCCAATCCTAGTTGGATGATTGCGTCATATTTCTCCCCATGCTCAATTAGGTTGGATACTCTTCGTGAACCCTCTTCATCACATGTCAATAATTCAGTTTCTAATTTTATTCCATTAATTCCAGTAGATTCGAAAGCCAACATTATTTTCTTTGAGATATTCTCATCGTGTCCTCCAAATTCTGGGAATGAGGTAAGCAGAACTCTGGGTTTCACGTGCCACCGAAGGGCTATCCATAGTTGTGTCTTGCGTGGTCAAAGAATCGTCATATTCATTCGCCAAAGGCCCGACCATGGGGTAATGACTGCGGATTACGTCGTTGAGGTTGTCGACGATGAGGTGGACGGCGCAGGTCCATTAGGCGTCGTCAAAGTGATCTGGTACGAAATTAGTGGTGGCATAGGCCCATGGGGTGCATTGAGGCCATTAATCGCCATCGCTTTGGCATTGATACCATTCTTATTCATTGGTCAACATTTCAATAGACAACATCGAAAAGCAGCTAGTTGGTTTGCTGTTCAATTTCCACTAATCCTTACCGTCGTATTATGGCCTGTACTCTACATTTGGTCTATTGGCGATGCCTGGTGGGTTTCAAGCGGAATAGTCGCACGGGCTGAATCGAGTTAGGTGAACGAATGACTGGTGAAATCGTCAATATTGCCGGATATCGCTTCGTTGACCTTCCAGATCGAGACAAGCTTCGTGCCCCCTTCAAATCAACTTGTGATGAACTAGGTTTACTAGGTACAATTTTGTTAAGCCATGAAGGAATCAATTTCTTCCTTTCTGGAAAACAATCCGCGATTGACCATTTTTTGAAATACCTAGAATCGGATAACAGGTTCAAGGGAATTCCAATTAAGATATCCCATAGTGATAGGATGTCATTTAGAAGGATGAATGTTAGATTGAAGAACGAAATTATTTCTCTTGGTCTAGATTCTATTCGCCCTGCAGAATCAACTGGTGAATCTATCACACCTCATGAATTCAAAACATGGTTAGACCAAGGTAGAGAAATTGTTGTTCTAGACACTAGAAATGATTACGAGGTCCGATTAGGTACATTCGAAGGAGCAATCGACCTCAATTTATCCACTTTCCGGGCATTTCCCGATGCTGTTTCAGAGTCTGAAATTGACAAAAATCAGACTGTGGTAATGTTCTGCACAGGCGGCATCCGTTGTGAAAAAGCTAGTGCGGTTATGATGCAACAGGGATGGTCGGACGTCAGACAATTGGAGGGTGGTATACTCGGTTACTTCGAAGAGGTCGGCGGAGACCATTGGAATGGAGATTGTTTCGTATTTGATAGAAGGGTCGCTGTAGATCCAGCATTAGAAGAGACCACAACTCAGATGTGCTGGGCTTGCAGAGAACCACTAACCGAAGAAGAAATGCAAAGCGAACAATATGTTGTTACCAAATCTTGCCCTTATTGTATTGTGGAAAACTAGAATCCTTCCGGCAACTCCATCGGGCTAAACAGATGCCCTGGGCTTGTAGCTTCCGCCATTTGAATTCTCAATCTCATTTCCCAATCTCGAAGTAATGTCAGAGCAGAAGAAAATGGAATCTCTGCACCGTTGATGATTACTCTCATCATAGTATCCAAGATATCCATTCTATCTTCATCTAATGTCCCAAGCAGTTTATCCAACGGAAAAGAATCTATTGTAGGCACAGTCAAATCTGTATCTATCTCCCATGCTTTAGAGATATTTTCAGGGATTTGTTCCCCACTTGCAGATGCCGCCCGTTCAAGTGATTCTAATAGTGCTCGAATGTATTTCGAGACAACTAAGGACACTTCAATCACAGGTAGGTTATACTGTTTGACGAAATTTACCATGTTTTCTTGGAGAAATAGCAATCTTTCCTCGATTGGGGCATCAACCCCTGGTATCTTGGCATTCTCGTCCACAGTCAATCCTCGCGAACCTTACTGATGAAACAACCGAATAGGTTGCCCTCAATTTGTTGTTCGGTCATCATATCGAATTGGCGAACCCGAATTTCCACGAACGCCATCTAACATATCGTCTTCAATTTCGAAGAAATCGTTGGCCCAATCGCCATCTGTGTCCCAATTGGTTGGGTCGGTTCCATCGGCAATTTGATCTCCATCAATATCAATTATCCACCAACCCCATACAAATTCTCCCAATCCAGTGTTTGGATAGTGATATCTATCTCCAGCAAAACGTTGGTAGTTATCGGTCCATGCACCATTAACGTGTACTTCGTCATCTGATTCGTCTAGGTATTGATAATCCACATCATTATCATTGACAATGTATGCATAGAGTAAATCGTCATTATTTATTTTGTACATTCTCATGTAATTGCTCTGTAAGGCAGCAGCTCCTCCACAAGTTCCTAGCAGAGATTCCCTTAGTTGCCACCACTCCTGAACAATATTTCCTGAACAATCGTATAGATTGGCCTGCCTTACCAAAGTTGGAGATGAGAGTGTTGCATTTACTACTCCGTAGTATTCTTGGAAGTTATTGTAGGGCACGTAGACACAATTCCCTCCAGTACAATCCCAACCTCCATCGTTATCTGCGTCTTGTCCGGCATCGTTAGGGTCAGTCGCATCGTGAGTGAACCATGTATACTCTAAATCAGGTCTAGCAATGGTGCCCCCATTTACCTTCACAGGTTTCAGAACATTCGGAGTCACTTGATGCCAGACTACAGAGATTTCAAGATAAGACGACCAGTTATCGTTAGTTTCATTCCAACCTCGATAATATTCGTAAAAGTCAGGCATCATATCTCCATCGGTATCATTGTCGAGGGGATTTGTTCCATATTTGAATACCTCGCGACCATCTGAAAGATTTAGATTCTGTACATAATCAACAACAATACCTCCACTAAATACTGGCTCCATAACCATTGAATCGTCATCGCTATCCAATTCCAACGGATGAGTTCCGTTATTGTATTCCATTAGGTTCGTGAAGTATAATTCAGAGTTAGAAGCAATAATTTGTTGATTGGCGCGAGCAGGAGTAAATTCTCTATTTTCCCAAACTCCTTGTTCTGCAGGGATGTCGAAAATTGTCCTGTCATACCAACCATCAGCATCTGGATCGTAATCAATATCCAACGGATTGAGTGGATTCAATGACCAACGATAGTCGTTGACTGGTAACCATTCCCCGTATATTGAGTAGCAAAATTCCCAACCATCTGGTAAACCGTCGCTATCCGAATCTGAATTTGTTGGGTCAGAAACACCTGCGAGACTGAAATTAAAATTATCAGGATCTATTGCGTTAATCAGACCAGCCCTATCACTAGATTCGATGTCCTTGGTCGAAAATAGAATCCACAATTGATCTGCCGCCGCCTGCTCGGACATACCTCTTTCTTGCATGTATGCGGTGATGGTGTCCTGACCGTACGAAACCAACCCTGTCCCATTTGGAATTGTGTCGATAGCCGAGCGCTTACCGTACACACGAGCATCATACTCAGCTAGGTTATCGAAGGATTCAGAATCTGAAATATACCCATCCCCATTACAATCGAATGAGTCATCATCACTATCGACATTGATATCAGTGTCTGTGAGTGGATTCATCGTCCAAATGTTATCCTCCAAATCCCATTCCGTGAACCAATACTCATATCCATCACTCATGCCATCTCTATCGGTATCATCGGAATTAGGGTCAGTGATACCAAGTAAAGCAAGAAGAAGTGGTTTGGCGGGCTCTCCGTTTTGCCAATCATCGAATTGCTCTAGTGCGATTTCCGCTCTACCTTCCTTGTTGAATAGAATACGGTAGACTCGATTTACTGCTTCATCCGGGTCTAGAGATTCTGCTTCTTCCCATAATCTAGGTGCGTCAGGAGGAGAAAGGCCTCCGTTCTGTGGATTTTTATTTGTAAGGTTCAATTCGACTAAATCCGTGATGCCATCTCGATCTGAATCATAATTACCATCACCTGCGATAAGCGGGTTAAGAGTCCATGTTTCATCCGTCGCATTCCATCTTGTGAACATTAATTCAATCCCATCAAGTAACCCATCTCCATCGGTATCAGGCTCATTGGGGTCTGCAGTATATCCCCTGAGTTGTATGTCTTCTTCACTGAGGAAAGTTCCGAAAGAGAGCGTCGATTCCGCCGAAAGCCAAGGGGTAGCAAGTAATTCTCCTCCGACATGAAGTAAGTAAAATTGAGGGACTGTTGTAAGATCGTCTATTTCACTCAAATTGCCGTCAATTACGTTATACTCTTCCCAATTATTCATCCCATCTCCATCGGGGTCGCCGACTTGGTCACCTTCGTTGACAGGATTTAATGTCCAGGATTCATCGAATAAACTCCACCGCGCGTGATAGAATTCCCATCCATCTGGAATGCCATCCCTATCAGAATCAGAATCAAGTGGGTTAGCGGCGCCGACATCCTCACTCGTCGTACCATTTACTAGGCTACGATATGCAGTACTTGTTTGGTCACCGAATGAATCACCTGCAAATCCTAACCATGATTCATGAGTAAGTAAAGTTGTGAAGTTTTCAGGGAAAGCAAGCCCTGAATCAGTAGAATCTGAATAGATGATTTGGTCCTTTAGGTGGTATTCAAGCCAATTTACAAGACTCTCGTTGAGGTCAAGTACTCCATCGTGATTAACATCAAATCCATCTCCATCTGGATTATTGAGAGCATCCGAGCCATTTAGAGGATTGATACCGCGATTATTTCTACCCCATGAACATTGATAGCGGGCTTCCCAGCCATCTGGTAAAGAATCACCATCTGAATCAGGATTATTTGGATCTGTCTTGGTCCAAGTCAAGGCAGCACTAGCATTTTCTCCATGAGTAGGTAGACCCTCTAATGCAACACTTTCTACATATAGACCCCATTTGTATTCACACACATTATCCAAGCCATCTCCATCGGCGTCCATAGTTGCATCGGATGGGTCTCTAGGGTCTAATGTCCATAGGTTGCCACCTGTATACACGTCGCCAATCCAGCGGCGGTGTTCGATTTCCCAGCCATCCGGCATTCCATCTCCGTCGCTGTCTAAACTGGTTGGATCGGTAGGCCCGTCAGTGCCTCCTCCTGCACCAGAATTCAACCAACCGGATAGGTGTACATCTAAAGCGGCCTCTCCAACTTCATCATCACAAATATACTCATCATTTAGGTAATGGCAAGAGAAGTCTGTAGAATCTGCAAACCATCCCCAATATTCCTGTCCATCAGTCAGACCATCGCCATCGGTGTCGATATTTCTCGGATCTGTTCCATTGAACCCTCCTTCACTTGTATTGACGAATCTATACTCGTCAAGGTTAGACCATTCTCGATTAAAACTGACTCCATCAATGTCGAAGAATACTCCATCGGCATCTGCATCCCTAAATCGGTCGTAGGGGTCGGTAGGATCTAGTCCGTAAACAAACTCCCAGCCATCCGGCATTCCATCTAAGTCAGAATCCATAGATTGTGGATTTATTGGCATGATGTTCATGTATTCGCCCGGAGAAACTCCAGCAAACAAATACTGCTTTCCATCATGAATGAAAGTTGTAAGGGAGGTCACAAGCCCTGGCATCCTCGTTTGGTTTTCATCAATACCTAGAACTCCCTGTGAACCTCCTTCGAGGGCCCATGTTCCATCCCTTGAGCCCAACAATATCTGTCCATCAATTGTATGGATCGAGTGGATGTCGTTAGCTCCTTCTTCCCAACGATCAATGTTGAACATCCTGTCTGTGTTGAATGCCTGTTTAGGAAGCCCAACAAACAAATCTAGGTCAATAAGGTGAAGCCCTCCAGGAGTCCCTAACCAAACCCCGGTAACTTCCTCTAATGATCCGTCAGTGGCTACTGGACCGGCTAACTCCATGACATTGACTACAGCCGACTTTGATTGATTCAGCAAGTCAGCGAATTGCACGTATTCTTCTGCATCCTCTGTGGTGTATATCCAGAATGGTTCGCCTATGGATGACGTGCCATCTGTTGTGTCCCATCGAATCATTCCACTATCGGTTCCGACAATCAACATTGGACCCCTACCGGGCATTGGAACGTGAATGACTTCAGTGAATGATGCACCAACCGGATCCAACATTTCGGTTAGTTCTTGTATCGCAATCGCTTCACTAAAGTCGGGGTTACCAGATCCCGAAGATGGCTCAGAGATTGTAATTCTCCAAGCATTTGAACCGTGTCCGAGTAAAATTAAATCCAAATCTCCGCTACCTGTTTCTAAGTGTTCTATCACTTGAATAGACCCTAAGTTTGAATCAGACAATGTATCCATCTGTGGTAATCCATTTTCAAGGATTAGAGAATGTATCCCATGATTAGTCCCCAAAATAAGGTAATCTTCGGAAGATGGATTCCAACGAATCATAGTGAATAATTCCATACCACTCGGCAAATCAAAGGTCGAAGAAATGCCCTCAAAAGGATCTATTGCTGTTATTCCATATGCTGAACCTACGAGTAGACGGTCTCGAGGATTATCCGGTAGAACGGTATGTACCCTTCCATCAACCAACATTGGATTTGTTCCTTGGTCGAATAGCATTACTTCATCCAGTTGGTGTGTCAACATGGTCCCCCTTAACCCAGGACGAACCCAGTGACCACTGTCCATGTGGATCAAATATTCTTCATAATTGCTGAACGCCTCACCCCAACGAGCTGTCGCAATTGATGAATCAGGAATAATAAATCCGTCTCTATCGATATCCCATCCATCTGAATCAGAATCTAGGGTCGCATCACTTGCATTTCTTGGGTCAAGTCCGTAGTATGCCTCCCAACCATCAGGGATACCGTCTCCGGGCACTGCTAGACTGGTTGGAACTATTTCACTCCAAGTATAATGATCAGAGTCCATACGACGAGGGTCACTTCCCAACCATCCATCGTCACCTGTAGGCCTCTGTATCTCATCTTGACAGGCATCAGGGTGCAGGTTAGGTATCATTCCAGAACACCACAGACCGTCCCTTTCTGTTAGCCAATCTGAAGGTGTACCGAACCAATATTCTTCAGAGTTGGTGTATCTTTCATCTAGGTCTATTTCCCCGTCTCGATTTACGTCAAATCCATCTCCACAACCCCATTCACTGGCCTGTTCAATACAGAGGTCTGCATCTTCAATTGCGTCTGAATCATCTAAGGGGTCAAAGTATAGACAAGTCCATTCACTAGTTGCGGGATTTTGGTAACCAGCACCTCCTTCAGTACACATGTAAATTTCAAAGCCATCTGGAAGACCATCTCCGTCTGTATCAGATTCACGTGGATCCAAATACTCTCTAAATCCAGATTCTGTTTCATCCGGAGATTTGCCTGTTAGTGAAAGACGCTCTGTAAAGCAGGTTTCCAAAGTCCAAGGCCAACAATATTCCATCAATGCGCTAGCGCCATCTCTATCAAAATCGGTGATATTATCCGAACCATTCATTGGGTCTAGACCTTCAACTACTACAACTCCAAAGGGTGTATCAATATGTCTAGATTCACTAAAAATCACTTCATGGATATCTGGGATTAGATCTTCGTCTTGGTCAACGGCCATAGGCCCTGAACCTGGTACATCTGGTGGGTCGACCGATGACACTGGTGCCTGTGGTCTAGTTTGAGAAACGAAGACAAGGCTACTCAAAATCAACAATGTAACGAGAAACGCGGTTTGCTTCCGTCGCATGTTATGACCTCTGGTGGATATACGTAAGCGCTCTTGTTTGACTTATGACGGTGATGGAGCGTCGTTCGGACATACTCCGCATATAGTTGTCCGACGGCTACGCCGTCGCGTACGTGAGAGGGCTAGAGAATTAGTGAATTTGATTTCCGATCTGGGGTTGCATTGAAGACCTTACAGCCTCGCCCCATCTACTGATTCAATGACCCTAGACATAACTCACCTTGGGAGTGGTAGCCGTGGTAATTCCACACTACTTTCTACTGGTGACACGAGGGTGATTGTGGATTGTGGATTTTCGCTAAAAAAAATGGAAGAACGATTGAATTTAGCAGGAGTAAAAGCGAGTTCCATCGATGCAATAATTGTAAGTCACCATCACTCAGATCATTCCAATTCAGCCGCTAGAGCCTCAAAAAAGTGGGGTGCACGGTTGTACGCTAATTTAGAGACAACCATGAGATTGGGGCTAGAGCCTATTTCTCAGGTTAGAACTTTTGAGGGGCTAGAAAGATTGCATATCTCTGACGATTTGAGTTTACTTCCTGTTCCCGTGCCTCACGATGATGCAGATAATGTCGCAGTAATTGCAAGTAACGGCGACGGAAGACGAGCGGCTATTGTCACTGATTTAGGCGAGCCAACTATTGAATTAATGAAGCATTTATCTGGTTGTGAACACATCTCTATTGAGGCAAATTATGATTTGAATAGACTGATTTCTGGGCCATATCCACCCTCTCTAAAAAAACGTATTTCGGGAAGAGGGGGTCACCTTTCAAATCAACAAACTGCTGATATTTTAGCAGATATTTTACATCCAAAATTGACTAGCATAGTGCTTTGCCATTTGTCTGAGAAAAATAACGCACCACATTTAGCAGAATCTGAGGTTTTACACCAAATCGGTGAAAAATTCAACGGAGTTCTTTCTATCTCTAAACAAGAAGGGCCAGAGTTTTCCAATAGGCTTGGACAGGGTGAATTAACAAAAATCAATCCTATTCTTTGAACTTCAAATCAATGGCCCATGATTGCTCGATGTACTGCAGTTTGAACATCTCTCATTCGATCAACAGCACCTAACTCACGGAATACTGTAAGGGAGCGTTGTAGGTAATTCATTCTAGCAGAACGATCGCTTTCTACCTCACCTAACCTTGCAAGTAATTCACCTTGTAATAATCTGAAATCATTAGCTTCAGCGACCGCAAGGCCATCCAAGTAACGTTCTGCAGCCTCCGATTTCCTGCCAGCATCGCTTAGGACTTGACCTAGCAACATTTCAACCTCTACAGCACTGTGGGGATCTGTTGCCTCAGATAAAATTTCCAACGCCGCCGAATAGTGAAGTAAAGCCAAATCGTTATCTTTCATCCTAGCATAATATCTGCCTAAAACTGCCCTACTGCGAGCATGTAGAGCATCTAATCCATTGTCCTTCGTCCCGTCGTGAGCTGCCATCGCGTGATCTCTAGCGCGATCTAACTCACCCATCTCTAGGAACGCTGATGCTAGCCTCACTCTGGCATCCATCAAACTCGGATCGGTTTCTGCGTCTAGCAACTCCTCCACATTCCCATACACTTCCAGAGCGTGTCTAGTGTCTCTACGTCGGCGGAAAATGTATCCCATGTTGATGTAGGATCTCGATGCGCCAACAGCATCTCTTTTTGCTATCTGAATTTCTAATGCCTGACGGTGCAATTCTAGGGCGTCATCCATAGCACCTCGCTTTATTGCGATGTCAGCACGAGCGGAAAGCAACCGGGCAAGTATCTCAGCCTCCTTGTGTTTCTTGGCGGTTGGAATAGCCGCTGCGTACTCTTCTTCCGCCTCGTCCCAGCGACCTTGTATGGAGAGAATATCTCCTCTAAGTTCTCTTATCAAGCCCCATTGAATAGCGCTAAATCCATCCGATTCTAAGCCTCGGAGAATACCTAGTAGTTCGATATGACCAGACTTAACCAATTCTCTGCCATCTCGTTGCAATACCTCGGCAAGTGTATCCATATTTCCAGATGCATTTAGATGATGAATGAATTCTATTTTCTCAACAGCAGTTTCGGTTCTTGTTCTGTACCATTCTACTGCATTATTGTGCAACTCAGCTTTCAATGATTCGTCCATGGACCGAACAAGGAATTCTCTTACTAAATCGTGAACATCATAATTGTCAGAATCAATCCTTCTGGCTAATCCTTTCTCTACTAGGTCGTCTAGTAAATCCAAGTCAGCATCTAATGTACTCAGTGAGGCCAACGGCATTGGCTCACGGAATACTGCAATGGCCCCTAGAAGGCGCTTTTGGGGCCCTGATAATTTACTGAAAATTTCCTTCTCGACAAAGGCCTCTAAGGTTGAGTGGAAGGTTTCCCCAACACTACCTCGATTTATCAATTCAAGGACCAATGGATGCCCTCTTGAAAGAGTATAGATGTGAAGGAATTGTTGCAAATCGATATCTGGCATCGCTGTTAGAATTTGCCTGCTAGAATCTTGGTCAAGTCCCTCCAGTGGTAGGAAATGCGCCACTGTATTACCACTGGAATCATTTTCGGGAACCACCATTCTAAATGATCTAGAGAACATAACTAGACCTAATTCATCCGCCTCAGGTATGCGAAGGGTTAGCCCTCTAAGAATTGCTACAAAGTTCTCATCGGCTACCTTGTGCAAGTCATCTACGACAATTAGGGCAGGGGAATTTTTCAGTCCCTCGATAATTATGTTGACTGCCATTGTTACCTGTGGCACTGGGGTTGAGGAAACGTAATCGCTCAAGTCGTTGTTTCCAATCATTGCAAGCCATTCCGAACAAGCCTCTAGAAACGCTCTCGAACCTTCCCAGTCTTGGCACCGATGATAGAGCAGATTTCTTCGATGAGTAAATCGCTCGAGTAATTTTGCCGATAATGCGGTTTTGCCTATTCCTGCAATTCCTGGCACTAGTAGTGTTGTAGATTCAGATTCTAGAATTTTGGCCATTTTGGTAATTTCATCATCTCGTCCGAAGAATCGGCGTAATCTAGGTAGATCATTCAGGGAATTTACCAATTGCTTCTCAATATGTTTGGAAAGATCTCTTTCAATTAAGTCGGGAGACAATGTTGACAAGTCTAGGGTACCAGAATCGTCTAGATATCTCAGGATATCTACGTGCCTCAGTGGTAGTTCGGTTTTCTCTAGGGCTGTTTGTAGATCGAGATTTTCAGCTCGTCCGTCCGAGTGAATTAATCGAACAGGTTGTTCACATACCTTATCCCAGATACTGTCTGCAAGACTAACTCCTTCTGTAGTTAGGAAGTAGGCTTTCCTTTTTCTCGAAACACCCGTGACGTGAGCTTGTCGCTCAATTAGATGACCTGATTCTTTCATCCCAGAAATCGCACGGGGTACATTTGACCTTGCTATTGATACAGCATTTGCAATACCCATTTGAGAAATCGCAAAAGGCACCTCTACCTTGTCCGCGTAATCAACATAGTCACGGAGATGAAGTAAAATGCGTTCTTGAACGCCTGGACGTGTGGTAGCCATGGACGCCATTATCGCACCTGCGATTTCTATTATTCAAGAAATTAACCGTATGGTGGGCTTTATTGCTTCACTCACCAATATGATCGGGATCAGGCACCCATTCTTCCTTTTCAGGGTCCCAAAGCCAACCTGGATGGTCATCGCTTCTAAGTCCCTTTGAATCGTCTGTTTCCGCCTCATCGTATTCTTCATCATCTTCCTCTAAGGCAATTACACCGCTGAAGAAAAGTGTACCAGCCAACAATGCAATGACTACGAAAACTATGGCAATAATCATCACAAAACTAATTCCTCCACCACTAGATGGTGGTGAAATCTCTTCCCCTTGGATTGATTCTGATCCGCTTATGGAAAATACCGGGATTACTGGTTTACTTAGCATGGCTCCAGGGATGCCTAATTCCCATGTGGAATCCTCGAGTACTACGGTAGAGTTTACTTGAATTCCACCCAATGTTACTCTAACTGTCTTTCCTGGCAGGCCAGATCCACTGAAGATGATTAATTCATCATCGCTTGCTGTGCTTTGGTCAGGCGGGCCTACATAGAATTCGATTGGGACCACATTGAAAGACACAGGGGTGGAAATCTCCTTTGAACCGAATGGATCCGTCGCCACGAATATGACATTACTCAGCGACCATGTATCCATGTCTTCATTGTAGAATCCCATTGACTTAGGGTCATAGAAAGCAACACCGTCAATACCTATGTTGATGACCAGTCCGAATTCATCATCTGAACTTCTAGCAGGGTCATCATAAACTGAAAGAATCAATGAATTAACTCCATCTACATCATCAAAGAACTCTAACAAATCAATTTCTGCTGTTGTGCAAGGGTTTTGTGACGTAGTATCAAATTCGCAATATAGAGTAATCTCCGTCTGCCAACTTGTGGAATCAAAGGTTGGCCTATTATTATCGGCGTCTGGTGGATTATCTGCAATTACCTGTGCTTCCATCCAATCGCTGTATTCGTATCCATCATAGGATCTTGCTTTGATTAGATATTGCATGTTGTGAGTCAATATTCTTGAATCCCATTCTAGTTCCCAATAACCATTAGATTCTATCTCGGTTACTGCACCTGTGAAGACATTCAGATATCCATTTGATACATCAAAGACTTCAACATCAACACGAGTAACATCCCCATCATTATCTCTTGCGACTCCACTAATAATCGATTTTTCATCAACTGCATATATCTGTCCGCTCTGAGGAGATGTTAGGCTCACAAATGGGCGGGAATTTTGATTGTCAATTTGCAAATCAATAACTACTGCTTCACACTCATCAATTTCTCCCTTGCAGAAATTGGAATCTGATGCCCAAATGGTAAATGTGTATGTAGCTAAATCACGAGGAAGTCCACTGAAATCCCAAGTCCATGACCAATCTGTACCGCCTTCAGTGGAAGTGATTACATTGTAATTTGGCCCCTCTATTTGGAAATATATCTGGTCGATATCGGTCCCACAATCGATAGGGCAGCCGTATGGGTCATGTGCGGTTCCTTCGAAAGTCACAGTCCCATCTGTGTGAGTCGATTGTGTACTCGGAGAAGTAACCGAGACTGTTGGGGCCTCAGTATTGACCTTAATTGTCCGAGTTAGAATAGGAGAATACTCGAGACCATCAAAGGCTCTGAATTCGAAAGTATAGTCTCCTTCTTGCCTACCTGACATATCATATTCGTAATACCAACTACTGAATGGATGGTTGTTACGAGAAACGTAACCTGGTTCTGCTCCTGAAGAATCGGTAGCATATCCGGCAGCAGCCCAGTCGCCTGTGAATGGGTCTTTGATTTCTACAGCATGAACAAAACCTTTCTGATCCCATTGGGCTAACTCATCAGTTTCGTAAATTCCTGCCCATGTTCCGTCATGTGCAGAACCGGTCAAATTAACCACTCTTCTGAAAGATTCACCGTCATTTTGTATTACAGAAACACTGGGAGGGTCATTGTCTAGGAATAGAGTATCTTGATAGGTAGTATCTGAAAGAGTAAACTCTCCACTATCTAGACCATAACCGAATCTGTAGGCGGTGTATCTGTAGAGAGATAGTTCTCTTGTTCCAGCAGAATAATCACAGTCTGGGTCATCTGTATCAAGAAGTAAATCACCATCATTGTCCTCTCCATCTGAGCATGAATCTTCGAATTCGTCATCTGCAAAACCGTCTGGATTATCGCCTCCAGCCAAACCTCTGAAATCAAGATGGAAATTAGATGCAAGAGAGAACCATGGTGTATAGCCATCGGAGTCCGTTTCGAGACTGTATAGGTCATTTCCTAGTGCGTCTTCAATCAATACATTCGCATTTTCGACTTTTTGGCCGTTTACCAGAGTTTGGAATCTTACTAGTTCAGCCCTCTGTACCTGGACTGCATATTTTGTTGGTTGAGTTTCTATTTTTACCTTTGATAAGTCCAAATTTGAAAGATTGGAGAAGGTGAAAACTGTGGAATTGTTGTCCATATTAATTGCCAGAGGGAAATTGTAAGGAGTGAAATCGTCACAGGTATCACAAGCCCTAACTTCGTGTGGAATGACTCCGTTTTGCCATCCATTTTGCACCCAAGCTTCTTGATCCGACCAGCTGAGTAGAACAGGATGTTCTTCCGGTGGAGGGCTTGGTATGTATTCTGATTGAACTGTTACTGAGGACTTGGATACATTGTAGGTTACACTGACTCCATTCCATTCATTATTGCTAAAGAATGCCAGTGTTCCATATTGCTGAGAATCCGCGAATCCGCTATCATATTGTTGCAAAATAGCACCGGTCTCTTGAACATTGAAGATATTTCTGCGAACATCTAGCAATGCCCCAGTTGCTCTAATTCCATCTGCAGTTCCGCCTGCATTAATTTCATTGTCGACAATTGTAGCACCTGATCTGTGTGCCATTATAGCAGGGCATGTGAAAGAACCACCCCACCACCTTTGTGAGGAGCATTCACCGCTTCCTTGGGTTGATATCGTATTGTTAGCTAAGTACAGTCTCGCAGGAGTAGGAGATGGGGCTTGAGTGCCATATTCCCCTGCAAGTATAGGTTCCTTTGCTGTATCAAAAATTGTATTATTTTCTGCCCTTACATCAAAACTTCCTAACAACCAAAGGCCATTCCAACCACCAATCGGTCCGATGTCATTATTGTGTATTTCAGCCTTAGATGAATAAACGGCTATTCCAGAACCCTCCCCCGCTCCGGCAAGCTGGTTATTGTGAATTCGAACGTCTGCTCCAGAGTAAGCAGTAATTGGAGTTCGCTGGGTGGTTGTAATGACGTTATCTGCGATTTCGACATCATAATTGGTATTTCCAATTGCCTTAAGGCTGTTCACATCAATTCCGTTGCATGTAACAGAGATAGTGGAATTAGTCACCTTCCCGGCGGAGTTCCTGAAACTAAGACCGAAATCTCCACCAGCGAAATTTGAGGTTTCAACTCGAATAAATGTCTGGGAGGCCCAAATAGCGGACCTCCCTCCATCTCTATTTCCACAACCATTGTTGGTCGATTGAAAGGTTGCATCTTTGAAAATCATAGGAGATATAGGTGTTCCTCCACCATAAATTTGTACGGCCTGGCCAGTTACTCCACTCTCACCGTCATTTCCAGCAACATATTGTCCGCCGATGAAATTTGGTTGTGCTAAATTAGCTGCAAGCACACTGGTTGTGTTTATGTCTTGAAATCTCATATCTCGTAGAGTAGGGCTTGCCCCGTCTAAAATTAATGCACCGTACCGGTATTCGTATTCCAATTGAACATAGAATGGGACACCCCATGCGCCCTCGAAATGCATACTTCTCATTCCCGATTGGGACAGGTCCATCGTATCTCGGAGAATTACACCTTCTCCGCAAGAGGGGTCTCTGATCCAAATTTGTGAGTTCCCAGAGCCTAAACCATAACATTCTCCTGTTGCGTTTGAGTTCCCGGGATCAGCCCATGTTAGAGTAATTGGATTTCCTGAAGCAGCATTGCCACTAGAACCGCAAGATGCAGTTCCGGCACACAGGTTACCACGAACGTCGAGCATAGTCCCATTTGGGAATAAAATATCAGTCCCGGGATCGATTATCAATTTTGCACCGGCGGCTATTGTGACATCTCCTGTGAGTTGATGTGTCCCGCTCCATCTCTCTAGCCCAGTAATTGTTCCACTTGTAGTTTCATTGGTAGCAGATACTGTTGAGGCTGGGCCAACTAAGGCCAACATAGTGCTTGTCAGCATTAACAATACTAGGAACTGGCTTCTTACTCGGGTGCCGGTCATATTCTTCCGGTATCTAGAAGTGATTTAATCATAGGGTTTCATCGAGCCGTAGGCTCGGTTGAGGAAAATCGGGAAAATGATAATCATGAATTTAGATTAAACTCAGTTTTAATCTCCTCTAACCATGCTTCTGCATTCAATTCACCGTACCCTGATTTGTTTGAATGAATCGCATCAATATCTCGTGTCTTTAGCGATGAATTTGCGAGGGCCTCCTTCACCTTATTCATCTCTTCAGAATCAAATTTATTGTCTACCCCTCGCATTTCATTTCCATAAATTTGGAGAATTAAAGCAAGAGCTCCTACAACGATTACGGTTGAATCGGAGGTTCCTGTTGAATATGCATAAGGTGAGGCGAGTTCTGTCGATGCTGTAGAGAACATTCTGACTCCTGGCGCGGTAACTTCTGGCTTTTGATTAGGGAATTTTCGCTCCTCACTAGAGTAAGGATCCATGTTGGAACCTACGGAACTATTTGCCCAAATTTTCCCATCAACTGTGGAGGCACCAACAGCAATTACCCCCGGGATATTCGCTGGAATTGATACATCGTTAATATTCGCCTTATTGCCATTATTTCCAGCAGCGGCCACGACAAATATACCAGCACCCAGTGCCTCATTTACCGCCTGTACGGTTTCAGATTGTAGATTGCTCATTCCACTTCCAGGGTCGCCACCTAAACTTAGGCTAATGATATCAACATCTTGAGAAATTCTACACCACCTAATCGCTAATGAGACTCTGTCCGACTGGCCTGCCTCTCCTTCGGGGCCAAGGGCCAAGGCTACAGATAGTGAAACGCTAGGGGCTGCCCCGACATATGTGCCATTGGCAATTAATAATCCAGCCATCAAGGTGCCGTGATAATTTTCTCCTATGTCACGGATATTTTCATGCTCTCCAGAGTAAAAATCTCGAAATCCGACTAGATTACTATTTTCGAAATCAGGGTGAGAATAATCAATTCCAGTATCCACTATGCATACATGGACCCCATCACCGAAGTAGCCCTGGTTTTGCAATTCCCTAATTCCTGAAGATTGATACGCCCACTCTGAATCAGGAAGGTAAGATATCAATAGAGGTTGAATCGATGACCACGTCATTAACAACAGGACCGTTCCGATAGCAAAACTGGCAGCACCCCACGGCCATAGAAACTCTTTCATCGGCCCTAATGGCCAGCGAAGTTCTCGTGCTTCTTGGTCGGTTAAGCCATAATCGGAGCCGGGGTACCCCGGTGCCTGAGGATCGACAGCGGTCAGCAACCTGCTATCTTCGGGTTCAGGCATTAACTCAAGGTCCTCGAGAATCATTGGCCACCACCCTATTCTATCCGCTTTTCACCTATGAGGTCTTGTCTTGACCAAAGTTGCAAAGAGGGTTGTTCAGGTCAGAATGGCGCACCGGGTCTTCTCGAACCGGATCTTGTAAAGTACCAAACAACAAACACTAGGATAATTGCTAGAATTATTCCAATAACTGTGGTTGGTGTTGAATCATCTACTGCTTGAGCTTTGAGTGAGTATCTCTTGCTAACAGTCTCAGGCTCTTCCCCAAACTCTTGACCTTCTGTTGATATCTCAAAGTCAAACCATTCCTGTGAAGGCCCATCGAAATCTGTCAAATTTATGTCGATTAGATAGGTCACCGAGTCCCCGGACAGAACAGCTTGTGTCACACTTGAGCTTACATTCTTTCCACGAACTGTTCCGACCAACTTGACCTCCTCAGCATCAACTAATCCAGTATTTTCTACAACCACAGTAAATGTGTGGATTGTTCCGAATAATGGATCTCCATTGGAATAAACATTGGAAATCTCAAGGACGGGAAGTGATGTCTTGACTCTAATGACTAATGGAGGATAAGTCCCATTGTTCTTATCTGTGACTGAAATTGTAATGATGAAATCTTCAGTTCCTGTTGCATTCTCTGGTGCAATAACCTTGATTGTGTGTGTTGTGTCTACAAACGCACCTACAGTGTGTGATGTGGCACCTGTTCGTTGCCAATCTGGTGGAAGTTGAGTGTCATCAAATACAAATTCGAATCTCTCATCACCATTACCACTATTGGTGAATGATAGAGGTATTGACAATTCCTCCCCAGGACGGATTCCATAGATATCCAAGAGTGGCTCCCTTAATTCGAAATCATGGAATTGAGGAATTCTAACAATTACTTCTTGTTCAAACTGATAACCATCTGCTGAAGTGAATCTAATATCTACTGTGTGACCATTGGTCAATGACTGAGCCGTAGATTGATTGGCTGGAGTTATTCGAAGTAGTAGATTGTCGTAGGTTGTGCTATTGTTGCTATCTAAACCAAACTCAAAGGTGAAAGGAGAAGTCCAATTTTCAACAGACTGATCCCATACCTCTACACTCCAATACTGGCCATCGGTACCTGCGACATTCCCTGATACGGTGTAACTAGACACCGTCTCATGTCCAAGATAATCAAGTGACATTGTGAACTCGATTGAATCATATTCACCTTCATCTCCAAGGGTGGCTTGAACATCATCGAACTCACCTTCATTAGTTAGTTCTCCACCAGTTACTGATACTATTGTAGCACTAATTGTATGGTTGGAAATTCTGTCGAAGAGTATGTCCTGAGTAACCGATGCGGTCAAATCCGTTCCAGAACCTGGTACGTTGATTGACTTGCTTGTGGAATATTCCATTACACGGTCCATTTGATCGACAGAGAAGCTTCCTTCCACCCCAATCATGCCTGTAGGCATTAGGATTGATATTTCACCAGTCTCAGTCAACATTGCATCCCATCGGACACCTGCTCCTGAAGACAGAATGAATTCCACCTCACCAATAATCTCTGCACCTTGTATTTCGGATTCAGAAGCATGATGCTGTGTTCCATTAAAGTCAAGCCATTGAGTTGCAAGATATAGCCAACCACCATACAATAGATCGATGTCAACATTTCCGCCATCACTAATGTCTGCATCAATACTGGCCATTCCTACTAGATTAGATGATTCCAATGTTGCCCTAATTATCCAACGACCTGGTTCTACAGAAGCGGTCCATTGACCGTTCCAGACTCCATTCTCGAATACCTTGTCAGGAACTACTCTATCTCGAACCATGCCATGTGAAGGAATCAAGATTAATTCGACCTGCTCACCAATGTTTGACAAGTCAGAGTGACTTACATTTCCAAAAATGTCCACATATCCAGCGGTTAGCTCTATTTCTACCGAGTTTGGAGCATTCATAGCAATTGATTCCATTTCTTGGTCAAATCCTTCTCTAAATGTTGAGACTTGCCAAGTTGTGTCTGCGGGAACAAATACACTCCATTCGCCAGCGGCGTTGGTAATTTGGGAAATATTATCTTGGCCTTCGCTGGTCATTAGAATTTCTACATCGGGTACGCCCTCTCCAACGTCAGCATCATCATCGTCATCATGATCCCAGAATATTGTTCCAGACATCTCATAGTGTGTTGATGCAATAATATCGATTAAATCATTCTCACCAGCAACTAAACCTCCATCTAACAATTCGATTGAAGAGATAACGTATCGAGTTCTATCTACAGTTTGGTTCAGTTCAATATTCCACGAACCAGAAGAAATAATTCCTGATGTTTGTCCAGATTCATCGGTACTGTCAAGATATACAGTTCCTAGTCCATCATTAGAAGTTAGTTTCAAGTCCATATCTTGAAGATATATTCCATTTGAATCAGAAATTCTAACTGAGAATGAAGCAAGTTCACTGGTTGAAATGGTCACAGCGTTGTTAGCGTTTTGCTCGGATACGGTAATCGTTGTTCGAACTCCTTCAATAACTCCGGAGTCTGTCTCTATAGAATCGATTACAACAATCCACTCTCCATCTGCCAAGTGGTCAATTAGTGTACCATTCAAATCGGTCTTTCTAGTGATAACTTCTCCACTGTTTTCCGGATTGATGAATCTAACTAACTGATCAACTAGTGGCCCTCCACTTTCATTGGTAAATGTCAGGTCTACCTTCCACTCTGGGTCAAAACCAATACTTCTGCTAACTACTTCTCCGCCGAAGCCGACCTCAAAGTAGGCATCTCCTGTCATTATTCGAGTTCCGAAAATATCTCCGGCACGAGCATTTGAAAGTTCTACATTGATACGGTATGAACCCGCTTCAACAGGTACTCTTGCAAATCCTTGTGAAATCCATTCTTCACCATCTTCTTCTACATTGATCGTTAATCCTGCACTATTCTCGAGTGGGACAATGGAGAATTGGTAATTGACTAGTGTGCCATTGGCAACACTATTGTCGCCGGTGTTATCCAAGAAGAAATCTATCTCAAGGAAGGACATAGCAGGGTAAAGGTACATCTCTACCGTATCATTTTCACCATCAACCATCAGAGTTGCTTCACTTGCATTTAACCAATCCAAATCGGTTGTAAATGTCCAGTTACCTTCGGGCAATATTGTGTTAAAGGTACCAAATTGTGTAACGTCAATATGCCACACAGCATCAATATCATCATTGGTCGCAAATACAGTAGCCTGCTCCCATCCTTCTAGATTTGACGAGTAATAATTTCCTAATCGATTTAGATTTAGGTTTCCATTAACATCGTATCCTGGACGTGCGACCATTGTGATATTTTCCATACCTTCTTCGACTGTGAATCGGGTACCATTAACCACATTCAGGACACTACCAAACACCGCAGCGTCAACTACAGAACCAATCGGTAATACGACGTTGAATGCACCATTTGCGTCGGTAGTTACGGTTGTTGTGAAATTCTCCCAATGGAAAATCACCTGAGTAAAGTCAACAACCTCAGCTTGGATCGTGGAATTGGTGACTTCTGCATTGGTATCATAGTAAACTGTTCCAATTACATTCATTGATTCCCTAAATGTAAAGGAAGTCGAAATGTCTGATTCAAGGTCAATTTGTTCCCATAATTGCTCGGAATCACTCAAGTCATGGCTGAGAATCCATTGACCTTGGGATAATTCCGCCAAGTATTCTCCACTGACGTTATCGAATACCGCAACAACTGGTGCTGCTGAATTATCGCTCTTTACCAGAGTCAAATTGTCGAGGCCCTCAACAGATGTTTGTAAACCATCAACGATTTGACTTAATGAGAATCTCAAATCGAATACAGTAGGTATTGGAGTTGGGAATTCGACTTGCGAATCCATTTCTGCATCGAATTCATGCCTCAACTCTACTTCATTGAAGCCGTCTTCATCCATATCCAAAGCAAAGGTATACTCTCCTGGCATGATAGGACCGAACTCGAAAGAACCGTTCTCATCTGCGGTTAACATACATGGCGCGTACATTACTTCACTACATTCTCCGAGAATAGTATCATCATCAGATTCGGAGTGAACCATAGTTACAGAACCAGACAAAGTATTGCCATTTTGGTCGGTTAATGTTCCGGAAATGGATCCACCTGCAACATCGATTTGATGAAGTGACGGCACCCCTCTGAAAGGAACGTTAAATCCATCAATAATTTCGATTCTAGTGCCATCGTTGAAGATAACTGCTACGTTGTAATTTCCGGGTATGGCGTCGATTAGGTGGAATGTTCCAGCTTGAACCATAGGTCCACTGAACTCACCCTCTCCACTGAAAGTACCTGTGCCGTTTAGGGTTCCATAGGAGTCTAGTTCCTCATTACTGGCGTCTACGGTGAATACACCTGCTCCAATTAGAGACGAACCATTGTGTTCTTGTGAGAATGAGGATGTACCGTTTGAAGTAAATCTACCAGTTGCATTAACCGCGCCCTCAATCAAGAAGTCTCCATCTGATAGGGAACAAACCGAGTAGTTCTCTGGCATTGTTCCATTTTCGTTACAATCTCCATCGACAATGTCCTCTCCATCAATTATTCCGGAGAGGGTTCCGCGGCCGGTAAATTCACCAGATCCTGCTAGACTGTGCCCGTGAAGGATAGTCTGTGTGTGAGTCCCTACGAAATCATTGACTGTCATCAGACCGTTGCTGATGACTTCTCCTTCACCAGTAAATGTCACTTGACCGATTCCTTGGAAAGCAAGGTCAGGACCGTTTACGCTACCTGTAGAAGTTTCCAACATAATTGGTTGCATCTGAATTTGATCCCAAGCAGGCGACAATTCAACAACAGCATCGGTGATTGCTTGACCACTGAACGAATCGGCGCCATTCCAAATTAATCGACCTGTAGAGAATGATGGTTCTACGATGATATCTCCGTTAATTAGAGCTTGACCATTGGAATGGCCATCCTCTCCGGAGACATTAATGATAGTCTCGGATAACCACTGAGAGCCGGATACATTACCCAATATTCCAGTGATAAGGTTGACATTTCTTTCACCAATTGTTGATTCGGTTGCTACATCTTGGAGCATACCTCCACCACCGCTTGCTAATTCATCACGAGCCGCCCTTAGATCAGACTCGCCAAAGAAGGCTGAAACTCTTATCTTCCCTGCTGGAACAGTGAATGAATAATCCCCGTTTTCATCTGCATCTACTGTACCAATAGGAATCCAATAAGTTCGAGGGTCTTGGTCGGTTACAGTGCCATTTTCATCGGCGACCTCTTCGCCACTAAAGGCGTCCCTTTCGATTAATATTCTAGCATTAGGGACAGGACCTATTCCGTCTAATTCAACTGTACCTTCTATAGTTGCACCGCTGTAGTATTTGACGACCTTAACATTTGAATTTGCTCTACCGATAGCAGCATAGCCACCATCGAAAATATCTGGAACGCTGTTATTGTCTTCATCAGGTGAGTCTGAACCGTCATCGTACCAATTTGCGATGACGAAGTGATTCATCATTGCACCAGGAAGCGGGAAGGCGTTCTCTAGTGGGGAACCGGGGGTTCCGCTGATAGCCCATGTTGGCCCTGGTTGTGATGGGTCAACTGTTAGTCCCAAGCTTGAAGTTCCATATCCAACATAGATTCTTGCAACCATAGTTTCGAAGAAAGATTCGGTTTGCTGATACTGTATATCGACAAGCTGAATCATATCTGTGGAATCTTCCATTGCTCCAGATTGCTGCTTGACAACATCCGACATATACTCCTGTTCATAGCGCTCAGCACTCATGAATACAGTCGGTCTATCTCCTCGCTGAGTCTCATAGACCGATTCAATGTAATGATTCGGATCTAGACCAGAAAGGGTAGTTGGCGCGTAAAAGATTCCAGTTGTTTGACCTCTGTGGTAACTTTGGTCCGCGTAATATGCTCCACCAAGCGGATACAATCTATCGTCTATTGCGAAGTAACGAATCTCGTTATTTCGTTCGATAGTTTCTCCCAAACTACCTTCATAATCCTGAACTTCGTAGACAACTTGAGAAGAAATATCATGGTACATTTCCACTAATTCATCTAAGGTAAGTGCCGTGGTCAGGAAAGCACGTGATAGACCTAACTTAGCATTAGCACGATGTAGGTTTGTTGAAACGTCATCATAACTTTCGATTAAGTCGGCAGTGTATCTATAACCACCAATTTCGTAATGCGTTGTTTGCTCCTCATAGGGTTGGCTAGAGCCACGTGCTTGGTCGAATATGGATTTAGCCTCTGTCTCATTTGTGGTTGCATTTCCAACTTGCTTTCCATCCTTGAAGACGAACCACATTGGTTCGGTTGGAAGTCCATTTTCATCAAGTATGGTACCGTGCATCAAATCTGTAGTAATCTTCAGGTTTCCTGCTGTAAAGGAAGAATCTTGGACCTCCTGTACATTTTGATAGATTAGAACCAAAGAACGATCGATTACGAATTGCTTTTGACCAGGTCCAAGTGATAGAATATCATGGAACTCGTCAATCTGTTCTGTTGTTAGGTGGTTCTGAATGGCTTGGGTAAATTCCTCGCCAAATTCTCCGTTCCCGGAATATTGCCTATCTCCTTGAGCCAGTGTGGCGATAAACATAGCAAGTGTATCTTCTTGACTGGAGGATAGTAACATTCCACCACTATGAGGAATACCGGACTGGAAGTTATCAGCAACGGTAGGGTGCTCTCCGGAATCCAATGCTTGGAATCCATAATCCCACCAAGAGACGAAAGCGGGTCTTTGGCCAAAGTCCTCATCAGAATCTTGTTCTGAAAGCCATTCATAGGCCATATTCCAACCTCCGCCGTTGAATCCAGGGCCGAATGTTCCCATGTACCAACAACCATTCCCACAATTCGCTGTTGGATTGTATGAACTGCTGTCTAGGAGTGATAGCCCTCCTATATCGAATCTCATTACGTCTGGAGTAATATCATAAATCACCTGATCTACATCTCCCGAAGCAGTCTCACCTCTTGGAATACCTGAATCGATACCGTAGGTTGCATGTTGAGTTGCCACCAGCATGAATACTAGCACTAAGGCTGGAATCATCGGCTTCTTCATGCTAGCAGTTCTAGCAGAGCGGAAGCGAGCTCTTGGAGTTCCAATTCCTGCGCGACGCCATTCTTTGATGAAGCCGGAGAAATCAGCCATATTCCAAAGAGCGGCGATTCCGATAGCTCCAACAACGGCCATTGCAGGAGTTGCGTTGAGAATGAATCTACCAGCGGTCCAAGCCATGTATGAAGCGATTAGAACCCACAAACCAACGAGCGAAAGGCCTTGCTTTTCTTCTCTGGCCCCTCGCCAAAGTAGGATGAATGCATAACCTAATGCAATCAGTGTAACAATCGGGCCGAAGGAAGCGAATAGTACACCTCTACTCGGGGCCTGAGCCTCACCGATTGTTCCGAATATCTTGTTCTTTGAGAAATAGAATCCACCGGTGAATAAGATATCCCAGCCGTCGTAATATTCAGCGGTTTGTAGAATCCACAATGCCGATAGAATTCCGCCAAATAGCAAGCCACCGCTACCTAATACCAATAGCCAAGGTTTGTCTCGGAAGCTAGATGCGACCCAACCTAATGCGATTGTAAATCCAACAATGTAGAACATAGGTTGGAATCCGCTTGGGGCCCATAGTAGGTTAAGTCCGGGCCAAATGTAGAATGGTAATGGAATTAGGAATGTTGTGAACATCATCTGCAAAGCCGCCGAGGTAAGCGGTAGGCTGTCACGTCGGCGGAACATATTGAGAACTATTTGGAAAGCAAATGCGAGGAAAAGAATACCAGGACCGTAAACGAATCCTTTCCAACCAAGCGCTACTGTTGAGAAGCTAATACCTGCTAGTGTTGCATAGGACATCATAACTGGATTTCTATTCCACATTTCTCGAATTCCAGCAACCAAGTAAAGTGGATTGGCACTTGGGTCGCGGAATACCCTCTCACTGCCAATTTCTCCCAATGCTCTAACCCAGAAGTAGATGGCTAGGGTTAGGAAAAGAAGTGCAAAGGAGTCGTGGTCTGCGAGACCAAACGTTGAGTGGCTAATGTGTCCGGGCATCAATGCCATGAGCCATGCAGCGAATATTCCTGCTTGTGTGCTGTGAAGGCGTTTTGCGATTCCAGCAACTGGCAGAACAATCAATGCTCCGAAGATGGCTGGCAAACCTGCAACGGACCACCAAACGACTTCTTCGGCTGCGATACCAGTTAGCCATTCAAGAGCGAGGCCACCTAATGCTAGACACCACGAAAATAGCGGGGGTCGAGGATTGATGCCTCCACTAGGGTAGGATCGGTCAGCGTCGAAAATGAAGTGTGCATGCTCTGCTACAATGTAATCTACAACCCTCTTCATGTACCAAGGGTCTGAACCTCCAGTCATATCCCAAAGCCCTGTTATGTTTGCATTCATTGCAGGAAGCACGTTCCAACCGGTTCTAATCAAGAGGCCAACAATTACTGCAGAGCCAACTAGGATGGAATAGGAATTATCTTTCCACCATAAGCGGAACTGACTAGGTTCACGACGAGGAGCAATATCCCCAAACCTTCCACTAGATGCAAGCATGATTGCAAGTACATTCAACCAGAAAGTAATGAAGAACCAAGAGAATGCACCACCGAAGTCATTACCGGCTAGGAATTCTAATTGTTCAGGGAGGCTAACTCCAATCTCAACCAAGTGAGATAGAGTGTAAATTAGCCAATTTACCGCAACTACTGCCCCTAGAACGTGCCATCTCTCAGCACGACAGAAGGCTACAAACAACACTACTAATGAGGTTACTAGAGCCCATACCCCTCCGAGGTAATGGTGTTCCTCAAAGGTAGCAGCATCTGAGATAGTTGCTAATGAATAGAGTGGAATTAAGTTAACAATCAAGAGAATGAATGAAGTGATTAGTATATCACGATGCTCTGAGAAATCTATTTTCTTTGGAAGCCTATCGAACAAAGATCCATTTCCACCATCATACAAAACTCCCCTGAACAATACAGCAAAAATTGCCCCAAGCATCAATGATGCAGCATAGAAAGAAAAGAAATTAGCAGCTATACCGGCCCTTTGGACATCGATTAATAGATTCTGTAAACTATCTCCTTCAGATAGTGCCAATTCCGGCATGGAGGCGGCATAGGCCACAGAAACGTGAAACCCAGCGACCATAGAGAATAGGATTGTTGCTTCCTCATTTCTATTCGATTTAACAAGAATGAGTGTTGACACAGCCACGAATGCAAAAGTAGTTGCTAATATGGCGTCAATAAATCCGAGTATTTCCAGGGCAATAGGTCCGACTGCGAAGAGTAGTACGAATAGCGAGTTTCGGTTTAATGGTGAATCTTCTGGAAGGGCAGATACCCAAAACCTTCCCATTACAGCCGCTAACGCGGCTGCGACGGGAAGGATAACCAACTTTCCTGTGTCAATCATCGCATCATCAGAGAGGGATGTGGCAGCGAAGAGTAACAGAAGTAATCCTGCTAACACCGCTGGTGCCGAAACCAGTCCATTGTACTGGCCGACGTCCCTCGTTTTCCCGTTTTCATAAGACATTATTTCATCACCGTCTATTTGCAGCCTAAAGGCTCAGCGTCGCGGCGACCCAAACTTCTGTTATAACCGTTCTCGGAGTTTACGCTACGTAGTAGCGAGCCTAGTTTTCAAAAAAAACGGTCAAAGTGCCCGATACGCAATATCGCTCCGATAATGTGAGCCGGCCAAATTGATTTCTTCGATAATGGCGTAGGCAGCGTTTACTGCAGTTGGAAGATCAGATGCCACAGCGGTTGCCGATAGGACTCTTCCCCCACTCGAAACAAGTTTTTCTTCTTCGTCCCGAAGTGTGCCAGCTTGGTGTACAAATGCGACAATTTCACCTTCTTCGATTCGAGTATTTTCGCCGGTAATTTCTCTACCGGTCTTTGAGGGACCTGGGTATCCTTCTGAGGCTAAAACTACAGTGACTGCGGACTTGTTTGAAAATATGGGATGATAACTCTCAATCCTGCCTTCAGCAGCTGCTAGAAGCATTTCACCAAGGTCACTTTCTATCAGTGGAATTGTGACTTGAGTTTCTGGGTCTCCGAACCTAACATTGTATTCGACTACGCTCGGAGCACCTTCATCATTAATCATAAGCCCGACATAGAGAACTCCTCGATATGGAATTGGTTTGTTGCGCAAATGATGATGCATTGGATTGACTATTTCCTGAATTACCCTTTGCCTCACTGATTCGGTTACAACAGGAGCAGGAGCATATGCGCCCATGCCGCCAGTATTTGGCCCAGTATCTCCATCTCCGACTCTCTTGTGATCTTGACTTGCGGGTAGGCAAATGTATCCGGATTCATCCATAATTACCAACATAGATGCTTCCTCACCTGTGAGGAATTCTTCCAAGAGTACAAATCCGTCATTCGAAATCGATTCTCGTATGAAGGCGCTAGCCTCCTCAAAATCCTCAGTTACTACCACGCCTTTTCCGGCAGCTAGTACATCTCGCTTAATTACCCAAGGCGGTGAATATCGAGATAGGGCTGTATCGATGTCGGATTCTGACTTCAAAATTTGCACACCTGCTGTGGGTATTCCTAATTCTTCCATCACCTGCTTTGCATAAATTTTGGAACCTTCTAATTCGGCACCTTCCGAATGAGGTCCAAAACTCGGTATCCCCTTTTCCCTTAATGAGTCTGAGAGTCCAGAAACCAACGGGGCTTCGGGGCCAACTACAACTAGGTCAACCGATAATTCAATTGCAAGTTCAACCACTGCGTTTACATCAGTAGCAGAAACATCATGATTGACCCCTAACATTGAGGTCCCTGCGTTACCTGGACATGTATGAATTGAGTCGACTGAAGGGCTTTCCGAGAGCCCGATTGCGAGGGCGTGCTCTCTTCCTCCGCTTCCAACTATCAGCACCCTCAATCCGGCCATATTACATTCGCAATCGACTAGCAAATTAATGCATTGCAATAGTAAATCTCTTGCAACTTGATGTATGGATGATTAATATGGAACAGACTTCAAACCAAGTCTGTAGCCTAATATATTGAACGAGCGATGAATTATTGGAGTCAAAACAATGATTGCAATAATTGGTGGAGTTAAATCAGAATGCATCATTATTTGGTCTCTGAATAAAATTGCAGCAGCTAGGAATATGAAAATTGCAAAAGGAAGAGTGTCTAACAGAGGGGCTTTTGAACTAACTTCTCCTTCCCTTTTTAGCCCCTGTCTGCGTTTTACAAAAGAACCTGCCATATCACCCAACATACAGGCTAACCCTAGGGTGAATCCAAGCACAAATGCAGCGCTCCATTCATTCCCAATCCAAAACCAATCCGTAGGTTCAGAGATTAACAATGGGTCGATGAATGGCCGGTTTGAGGAAGGAGTATGTCCTTCCCAAATGTAATGCGAAATCATAACCAGTATTCCAGAAAAGACGCCCCCTCCAATAAGCCCCTCCCAAGACTTACCATCACCTAGTAACCTATTCCCATCAGAATGAATTTTACCTGCGTCGATTTTGTGGTTTTCAAAGCCAAATTTATCAGGAATCCATTTTCCAAAAAGCATTGCTCCTGTATTTGCTAAATATGCAGGCCCATATAGAATCAAGACGGTTAGCACGTTAATTGCAAAATCTCCGGCTGTAGCATCGGGGAAAGCAAGGTCCGCCATGCTTGACATTAGTCCCGCCATACACTCATGCGAGAAGAACTCTCGGTTTCTTGCACATGCCGCCGATTCCTTCATTGATTACTTATTGTACGCGTCATCGATGAGTAAATCGAAGACTATGCTATTGGCAACATTTTTGCTAACCGCTTTAGCCACAACAACCTCCCTTAACGTCGTTGCACAACCATCAGAAATTATCATTGATTCAAGGGTTGAATGGATTGAAGATCGCTCACTAGAGGTCGATTTACGAATCGTTGCCGGAGGTGATTTAACGCTTAATGGACTCACTCTCGATATAAACGATAGAGTGAATATTTACGTAGAATCTGGCGGTATGCTCAACGTCCAAAACTCACAAATCCAAGACAATAATCCTCCGACTGGATTAGCAGGTTACGGATATTGGGATGAAGATAACCGTTCGGCTGTATTAATCCCTGGTTCAGATTATGATGGAGCGTTCGATGCCACATTTTATTCTGGAGAAACTAGCACATTTTACGGAGGTCAGGCTATCATTGAAGGGCAAGACCCCATCGATCTGAACGGTAGTGAATTTACCCTCTCTTTCGATTCCAATACAGACGATGTTTGGGTTGGTTTAGTTGGATATGGACATCAATCAGTTCATCTTGCTACAGTAACCATGACCCCTGATGTAGGATCGGCCATTACCTACAACGCTATTGAATTAGAACATCGCAATATGATGGGCTTAGATCAGGATAGTGATACCTGTGTGCTAAATGTCGCCGGAACTGCTGATTTTGATGAGGCTTCAATTCTAGGGTGCATGGTGGTTGTTGATGGAATGATGACCTTGCATTCAACCACAATAGACAGAACAGGACCAATCATTTCCAACAAGGATGCTGAACTTATTCTCAGTGGTCAAACTACATTCTCTATGAGTAAAGATGACCACGATGTGCGTGCACATGCAAATTCAAGGTTGCATTGGGGAGAAAATGTGGTAGGAAGTGGTGGCCACACAGACCGCTGGGAGAAAATCATGGAATCTCAAGAAGTTCACTTTGATGCTGCTGGAGTTTTGTTCAGGATACTGAATTTTGGTCAATACGAAATAACTTCATCAACATATTTCAGTGATGAAAACGGAGTGGGTCTTATTGACTCAGGCGATTCTCGAACTGTTGAGATAGGTTGGGCAGATGGAAGTGTTTGGACTGAATCTGCGAGTATAGAAATCCTAGAATATCGAACCGGATGGAATATGGATGAAACAATGGATGATTATGGTGGTGGAATCATCCCATTGACTTGGGATGAAGTAATTGTAATCGACGGAAATACGCCACAAATTGAATTTGTTTCGCTTGATTATCAAGAACCAACCGAGAGCGTTTCAAGAGGAAGTAGTGGCGTTGGCTTGATGGCAACAATAGCAAATCGTGGAACTGCTCCTGCCATTGTATACTTCACATGTGATGTTACTGAAACCGGAGCCGCGGCGCAAATGACAAGTTATCCAGGCGGTTTGGTGGAAGCAGGAGAGGAAGTCACAATTCAATTCTCTTGGATGAATAGCGATGTGGATAATGCAAGCTTGACCTGCGAGATACTTACACCTACCCAATTGGTAGATGAAGATGCATTTGGTGGCGGTACGGCTTCAAGCGAGCAAATTACCTGGGTTGATGCTGAAGATGATGAAGATGGTTCAATTCTACCTGTTGTTGTTGCGTTTGCAATCGCGGTTGTAGCAATGGCTGCATTCTTCTTCAGGATGACAAAATCATCAGGAGAGGATGAAGAAGAATTGTACTAGCAGCTCGAGACTTGAGTCCAAGACTCGTCGGTATCCGGTCCTTCATCTCCACCACCAAATTCCGCAAGTTCGTAATATGTGGTAGACACATGGGCGGTACGATCTCCCCACGGTGGCCCTTGAGTTGCGGATACGGTGAACTCGTAGCAGCCGAAATCAGACTCCTCCCAATCTTCTCTGGGTATGAATTGCATGTTAATTGCGATATCTTCTACGGAGCCATCGAGAACTATCTCTGAACCGAAATCCCCCACAACTGCTGAACCAGAACCATATTCTCCATTCATTGAATCCCATGTGGCATCACCGTTGATTACTGTCACAGTAGGGTAAGAAATAGCAGTCACTCCATCCTTGGATAGGGTCGCAGTAAGTTCAAAATTAGCGTGAGGTAAGGGCGCGGGAGGATTTCCTACGTTAGTTTGTAATCCGACCCATGCTTTCAGACCTACACCGATAACACAACTGTCTTTATTTCCTGAGCAATCATTCCCTTGACCCATTGCGCCAACTGCAAGATTTTGTGTTGTGTCAACAGTTCTTGCCAAGTGACCAGAATTCAATATAAATGAGTCCGAAGAACTACCTGAATCTACAGTTACTATGTAACGAGAATCGGTAGCCGCATTACCTGAGTAGAATTCATCTATTGGAAGAACCAATCTGCCATATTTTCCGTTTGCATCATTGAGGTTTATTGACAAAGGCATGACTGATTCCCATACTGTTTCTCCACCGTAGGTTATCGAAACATCAGCATCACCTGAAGATCCGCCGAAAAATCCGCCCGATTCCCTGATTGTGAGGGTTATTGTTTCAGCGTCTGATGATAAATCGCTGTCCGTTATCGTAAGTGAGCTGGAAAAGAGGCTACTGGATATGAATGGTGAAGCAAGTAGAAGCAAGATTGTTACAGAAATAACTTCGGTAAATTTTCTATTTACTCCATCCCAAATAAGGAACCAACCCGCTCCCGCTAATAGAATTGGCACAATAATTGCCAAGGCATATTCACTCTGAATTGATGGGAGTGAGTATAACCACATCGATACTATTGACACTACTGCCAAACCAATTCCAATATACAGGGAATTAGGGACTAGGGTCTTTTTTTCCGCTTCAGGGGCCGCTACAGCGACTATCTCATCTGCTGGTTGTTGAACGTCCATAGCCTTCTTCAGCAATCCACCATCACTCATCTCAGTAACCTCTCAATTGAGCAAGGCGTCCCTAGCGTCGGTTATCAACCCAATGCCACCATAGGTGGCAGAGCACAGATTATCGATGATTAGAACAAACGTGCATCTAGAGGTTCTAACTCGTCTGATTCCTCATCATTGGTTGGCCTTGAGGATCTACCTGCAAATGCTGCTGCTGCTAGAGCAGAAATCATCAATGTACCAATCAATTCGAAGCCTGGAAGGTAAACGCCTCTAATGTAAATCGTCATGGTTTGAATTTGGTAATTCGGGATACCTTCCGTTCTCACCGAATATTCAGACGTGGCTTTGAATTGTAATGAGAAATAAGTATCCGTCCAACCTTGGTTCTTTGGAGTTCTCATCTGAACTCTAATCTTCTCTGGAGGAGCCATAGATTCGATTTCTACACTGACTAACGGAATGCTTAGTTGGAATCCGTCATCATTCAACTGGTCATAATTTTCGATTTCGATATTGAATCGGTCCAGAGCATTGCCATCGTTGTAAACATCGAAAACCAGGTTGTAATCGACCTTCGGACGTAATTGCAAGAAAGCGACTTCAGATGCTACTCGAAGTCGACTGAACTGACGAATGATCGCCATGACGTTAGCAGCTGATGGTTCGCTAGTAACCGGGACTCCGTTAGCCATAGTAACCTCGGCACTGACCGTTACTTGGTGCTGTCCTTCAGGCGCTCTGAGTTCAGCCCGAACCAGAACTTGGAAGGACACCTCAGAGCCGCCTCCAATAGACATCGTAGCGGGCCCGGAGAAGGCCAAGACGCCGGCTTGAATCTGAATCCTAACCTTTTCCTGATGAACGGTTGGATTCTCAATTCGACAATTGATAATACTCGATCTGGTTGCACCAGGATATACATCAATTGGTTGCGGTTGGTCGCATGTCAGGGTGATGTCAGGAACTGCACCTTGAGCCTGAACAGGTGTTGCTGCAGCCCATGTGCTTAGGAAGTACACTAGCAGTATCATTAGGGCAGGTCGAACCTTGCTTGCAGTGCTCATCATCTCGGGGCCGACTTAGGCCGTATTTAGGGGTTAGCACCGTCGGCTTCGCTGTATTCCATTTTCTGACCACTAATTCTTGTTTGAAAATACAGTTAGGTTCAGAGATTTTCTGAACAGAATTAACCAACGAAATTAGGATAATTTGGTGGACCCGACCGGATTTGAACCGATGGCCACTCGGTTATGAGCCGAGCGCTC
>WTHI01000124.1:0-10862 GCA_011523185.1 Methanobacteriota archaeon | reverse complement strand
CCTGCCGGGATTTGAACCCGGGTCGCCGGGATGAAAACCCGGAATGATGGACCGTGCTACACCACAGGAGCGGTGGCCGTCCGAGATACAACTCACAAATAATCGAATTGGTTAGAATCATTCTTCTTCATCGAGTAGACCTTTCCACCAGCGAGCAGCAGGAATCAGAACAATCAGCCCAATAATTGAGACTACGCTGAAGGTTATCGCACCCTCTACACCAGTCATTGAAGACTTCATTGACTCCCCATAAATTCCCAATAATGCACCAGGAATTCCAAATCTAAGTCCTCTTCCAACAATTCCTGCTGCAACAAAAAGCCGTAAGTCCATTCTCCCGGCTCCAGCTATCCAGGCTAGAGCCTTGTATGGAATTGGAGAGACCGCTGCGATGAATATTCCAGCAGAACCATATCTATCAACGAGTACATTCAATCTTGCAATAGTTGATTGAGAAACGAATCTCTCCAGTAGCCAACCTCCGCCGTACATACCAATTGCGTATCCTGCAAGAGCGCCAAGAACACTTGATAGCGTTGCAATTAGGACAATGGTGGCTATTACAAGTCCGCTATCTGCTTCTAGAATCATGTTCCAAACTAAAGGATCTGGAGGAATTGGTTGTAATGCCGCCTCAGTGGAAGTTAGAATTGCCAAACCGAGGTATCCAAGGCCATCTGCCCACTCAATTGCAGAGTCGACAAGCCCCTCAGGAAGGATCTCCATCAAACCAAGCCCCTAATCGATTCCCGATGAAGGTTACCGCCTGGTGTCGATACACAACAACTCTACCCCACCCCTGATAGGTTGTGCCGTCTACCCATTAGCATGGCCAAGGCGCGTGTGCTTGACACTGCCGCCTTGATAGCGTGGCCAATGACTGAATTATCTGGTGGGCTAATAGTTCGCCATCAAGAAGAAGAATTACTGCGAATATCACCAGATAGAGCAGCAATATTGGATAGCATGGGGTTAGTATTTTGTCAACCAAATCAAGATTCTATAGATTTGGCAGTAGATGCAGCGAAACAAAGTGGAGATATAAGTGGGATTTCTGAGACTGATCTTGCTTTGGTCTCGCTGGCATTAGAAAGATCGGCTCTACTCATTACTGATGATTACCGAATGCAAAATATCGCAATTTTCCTTGACATAGAATGGCAAGGAGTGAGTGAAGTGGGGATTAGAGAGGTTTGGTCTTGGACCTTGGTTTGTATTGGCTGTAAAAGTGAATATGATGCCCCAGAATCAACTGATGCAAGACAGAAAAATTACGGCGAATGCCACGACTGTGGTGCAGCACTCAGATTGAAGAGAAAGAAATGAAACGGTATTACTCATTCTCTCTAGCAACATCGTCACTGACGCCGCCTCGGTCCATATCTATCTCGGCACGTGAAGGGGAAGTGACATCTGAGACCCCTGCGTGGAATTCACCCTTGGCTCTACCTAAGTTTCGAGCCAGTTCTGGGATCCTTTTGGCACCAAAAAGGAATATGGCCAATATCCCGATGATAATTAATTCGGTGCTTCCAATCATCTTTCTCAATCACTGGGTGCGGTAGCCCTCTCTCAAAGTCTTCGGCCAAGAAAACAGTATTTTGTCGGTTTTTTAGTCAACCACCGGAAACCGGAGGCAAGAATGCAATTTCTGATGCATCGGACAGAATTTCGTCTAAATCCGCTCCTACCACACCATCAATAGCAACTCTAAGTCCGGAATCTAGCATTGGAGTCAACCGAAATCTATCGATTAAATCTCTGGCACTAGAACCCTGAAGTAAAGCGACCTCGATTTCTCGCTGGCCCATCGATTCAGCCAGAGGCCCAAAAAATAGCATTTTGACCTTAATTGCTAGTTCGCCCTCTTCCATATGTCAGGCCAGAGGTAAGTGTGCAATATATCCAACCCATCGCCGCGTAGAATCTAAACACCGTGCTTGATGCAAGGCAGATTATGAAGGAAGTCAAGGCTGTGGCCTTCGATTGTGATGGAGTATTAGCTGCGAATGATTCATCATGGCAGAATATTCACGATTATTTTGGAACGGAAAACAAAGAGATGCTTGCGAAATTCATCCGTAAAGAAGTGACAGAGGAGGAATTTGTTCTTGACGATATCCGCCTCTGGAGAGAAGTCCAGCCTGAAATACATAGAGATGATATCATGAGATGTTATTCTGGAATCAAGTTGATGCCCGGAGCAAGGGAAGTTGTAGAGGAATTACAGAATCGAGGGATTTTGGTTGCCATTGTCTCTTCAGGCGTAGACCTACTTATCGGTTCGATTGCGAATATGCTCAAGGTTGATGATTGGGCTGCAAATGGATTTGATTGGGATGAAGAAGGATGGTTGATCGGTTCGAAGCCCACTGTAGTTCAATCGCATGATAAAGGGATTACAGTAGAAAAATTTGCTAGGATTAATTCCATTGACCCGGAAAATATCGTTTCGGTTGGAGATTCAGGACCCGACCTTTCAATGATGATTCCTGGTTCTAGATTCATAGGATTTAATCCCGCTCCAAACAGGGGCGCAGAAGATTTTGTCAAGGCAGGAGTTCCTATCATTGAAGGCCAAGATTTGAGAAACATTTGGCAGCCTATGTTTGGTGAGCCTTTTCCAGAATGAAGGTCACGCAAATGGTATGCTAGCCGATTCATGGGTATGCAGATTTATGACGGTCAAGATGCATGGTTTTGGTTGAAAACCCAACATCCTTTGGTAATCGGTTTGGTCTTGCCAAGTTGATGAGTGAACAATTGTCGTACCCTTATGATTGCCAACATAATGTCCATGGACGTGGCCTGTGACAAAAATGTCCGGAGTTTGCTGAATTACCATCCTATCCTCTGGCTCTGGCGATAGAGGGGTTTTCCCACCCCAAGATGGAGCAAGATGCCTTCTTTCTAACATAGCCCTCATCGCCATTTCTGGTTTTGAATAGGTAACAGAACGTAGGCCTGCGACAAAGTCATCGATACTTTTCCCATGATAAGACAAAATCCTAACTCCATGCAGACTAAATTCGCATGGATTGCCAACAAATACTGCATCTGAGTAGTCCTGTTGTACTTCTGGGTCTAGAGCTGGTTGAGGTTCAGCAGGACGAACTGCATCGTGATTTCCGGGTAAAATCACCACATCTACCCAATCTGGAAGACCCTCGAGAAGTCGTGCAAGTTCTCCATATTGTGCAAATAGGTCTGTAATCGCTAGGTGCCTTTCTTGACCGGGATAAATTCCAACTCCATCGACTCCATCTCCGCTGAGTACGAAATATTTCACGGTCCGAGCTAATGGGTCTGAATTGAACCACTGAATCATCTTCTCCCATTGAGGCGCTAAGAAAGTCTTGGAACCGACGTGGACATCGGAAAGGAAAGCAGCGGAAACCGCTTGATCTTCTCCCGCAGTGGCCTTTGAATGCTGCCTCATAGGAGGGAGATGGATATTACTTACCATGAATAGAGGGCTTCTTTCTCCAAGAAGGAAATGGCCGCTGATTCCAACTACATCATCATTCATCAGTCCATCCAAAGCAGGATGAAGTGGACCTGCTCCAGATGGTGGACGAAGAGAACACTGAATGTTTTGAGTCTCGTCTTCAAAAGCAAAACTCAAGTTTCCTGCACGAGTGAAGCGCGATTCAGAGGCTAGGCCAACTAGGGTAATCTCGTAATCTTTTGATGTGTGTCTTTGTCTATTTCTCCATGCTTCGGCAATACTAACAGGTCTACGAGGTAGCGCCCCTCCTGAAATCAATTGATTACGGATTTGCTTCAACCTATCTCCAAAAAATGACTGGATATCAGTCATTTTTCCTTCAGTTCTAGAGGAGCCAGTAATATCGAAATGTATCTCTATTTCAGAATCAATATCTGAAGCCTGCATAGGGAAATCTTGCATCCGATAATGGTCCAATCCATGAGGCCGAGGTGCAGGTGAGGGCTCATTCGTAGTGATTGGTGCGATTGTCCTTCCAATAGCCTGACCTGTTTCCGGTCTTGCCAAAGTTGCTTGCAATGTTTGTGAATTATTTTGTATTACAGGTTCTTCTTCAGTGAGGGTTTCCTCTGTAGGCACTATTGTTAGTAACTCGTCTATACTTTGACCAGTTAACAATCGAGTATTACTCGCGTTTGCTGCTTCAATCAAAGGAGCGAGATTGGTTAACTCCTCAATTTTTGTTTGAGCATCTCGGCCCATCACAATGAGACCTGCGGCAGCGAGGGCTCGACTCTTTTCAGTCCAAGACTCAGCCGCCATATGTCAAAGGACACACAGGACCGCTCATGATGATATCGCCTAGTGCGGCTCGTAGAGCCGAATAATGGAATCTTACTCATCCCAATCTGTCAGGGATGCTAAATCCACCTTCTGAATCTCATCCGCAACAGTCTCTGTTTCCCAATCTGCCCATGACAGATTACCCTGCCATTGCTCTGATTTGGGGTCCATTGATTCAGGCTCTTGCTCTTCGCCGCCTTCAACACGACTTTCGACGGCGGCGATACGTTCTTCTTCTTCTACAACTCGATCTAGAAGTTCAAGAGAAAGTCTCAGAGCAAATGATACGAAGGATTTCTTGTTATCTAAGCGGTCATTTTCCCCGAAATCTCTTCTACGGACAATGAATTGGTCTCCGGCGGTTACGGCAACGTGGACAAGTCCTACTTCTTTGCTAGGTGTTGCTCCGCCAGGTCCAGCGATGCCCGTGATAGCAATTGATACCTCGGCATCAGAGCGATAGCGTGCCCCTCGAGCCATTTGTAGTGCGACTTGGTGCGAGACCGCTCCGGCTTCTCCTTGATCAAATGCGGATTTTTCCACACCAAGTTCTCGCATTTTTGCTTCATTATTGTATACCACCCAACCTTGGTCAAACCAGTTGGTTGCACCGGATATATCGGTGAAGGTTGAGGCCAGCAAACCTCCGGTACAAGATTCAGCTGTAGCTATGCTCCAGCCTCTCTTGCGGAGTCTTCGGCTCAACCTCGAGGCGAGCGCTGCAGTCTCTTCGACCACGTCCCTTCGCTCGCCTCGTCCTTCTTGACTCTTTCACAAGCGGAAAAGACAGTATTTTGGTGGGCCCGACCGGAATTGAACCGGTGATCTTCGCTTTGTAAGAGCGACGTCATAACCCCTAGACCACGGGCCCTTAGTGAGACCGCGGACGCAATGCGTTCAAATGATTGGTGGTGCAATAATCTGAGTAAAGGTGAACCTATGAAGCCCCTTGATGACCTTTTGGAGAGGTTACGTAAGAGTGGCATTCCTATCGAAGATGAGGTTACTGAAGCCATGCAGCACGTCTTCATTGGGTCGTTTACAGACTTCGAATTAGATGCATTCTGGCACGATAGACCAGTTCCCTTCCTAATTACTCAAAATGATGCTGCGAAAACCATCTCAGCACCTCACATGATTGCGACTCTGCTTCACCATCTTGAGTTGCGTATTGGCCAACATGTCTTATTGATAGGAGCCAAAGGCGGATATCTAGCGGCCTTAATTGACCATATCGTTGGAAATGATGGAATGGTAACTGTTCTCGAACCTCATTCCGAGGTTCTATACCATACAGAAGAAAGGTTAGAATTTCATGAATCAAAAGGAATGATCCGAGTACTTCCCGTTCACTCCTTAGAGGATAATGATGAGGTATCTAGAGGTGTTGACCGGGTATTAATCACCGGCGCGGTGCGAGAAATCCCTCTTACTGTGGCGGGTATGGTAGAAGAGGGAGGATTTGTTTTGGGGCCATTTGGTGGGCCCATTCAACAAACCTTACTGAAAAGAGAAAGACAGGGTGAAGATTGGTTAGACACAGAACTAGGAAATGTTGTCTTTGGGCCGATGGACCTTTCTGAGGCCGAACGTGACCCACTCGACCCACAGGCATTAGCAGACCATATCGAAGATGCTCTGAACATAATTGTTGAATTGGTTGAAATTGATATTGAAACCATCGAAAGAATCGAAGAATTAGTCGAATCACTACGTGGTATGCCTTCAGACATACCACCCTTAGATGAGGATGCGACCGAAGATGAGTTAGTCGAGCATCCCGTGTTTGAATTACTAATGGCAGAGATGGAGTGGCTACAACCTATGTGGCCTCTGTTTGGACAATTACTTGCAATTGATATCGACTCTCCAGCCGATTGGGATGATGATGAACCCCCAATGGTCGGCGGCCACGAAGACCTAGTTCCATGAGCCAATACCTTCGCTAATTTTCGGTTCGTAAGTGCGTAGTGTTCATGCCATACTTTTGATTCGCAGACAGTATGAGTGTAAGGCCTGCCTTGGCCAAGTTGAAGCACAGCGATGTGAGACAGCGTCGAAGAGCGGTCAGACATCTCTTCGAATTAAATGACCCAGAGGCACTGGAGGGTTTTGAAAAACTACTCGAAGATCCTGACCCTTGGTTCAGGGAAAAGGCCCTTGAAGCAATAGAAAAGTGGGCCGCTAGCAAAGATTTGGCCCTGATTGAAAAACTATCTAAATCAGCAGAGAACTCTAGAAGATTGTTGGCGGCAAGAATTGCGATTAGAGCCGATGGGGCAGGTCGAGCAATACTTGAAACACTTTCATCCGACGGTGAAGCAAATATCAGATTGGCCGCTTGGAAGGCCAGAATAAGTATTGATGAAAACTCGATCTCAGAAGCCTTGATTGTCGAGGATAGAGCGGTAAGAAGAGCGGTTGCAGAACGAGTATCTACTTTGAAAAATGTCGATTGTAACATTATTTTGCAACTTCTCAATGATGATTCAGAAACAGTCAGAGCCTCTGCGATTGGAATAATTGAAGCGGATTCTGCAACAATAAATGAGGAAATTGAAAATCGACTAAACGAACTTATTTCCGAATCAAGCGGTGAAGTAAAGGCTCGAATTGCTAGCATTCTTCTAGCATCATCACCAAATCAAATAGATTCATGGATTGAAGATTCTAACACCGCTTTCGTAAATCGCTTCTCGAGAAGCTTACGAGATACAGATTGGGCATCTGTAGAGGGATTACCTGAGATGCTAAAATCCAATGCTTCAGAGATGTTATTGATTCGATTATTACGTGGAGAAAGAAGTGATTCGGGGTCGATTCTACGGAACGACCTGTTGATGGATGAATCCCGCTCAGAAGAAATGCGTTCGCAACTAATCGAGGATTTGATTGGGAGACCTATTTCTGAATCAACGCTTTCTTTGGTGAAGGAACTAACTAAATCCGATTTAGAGTTAATTTCATCTTCAGCAAGAAATCTTCTAGCTGAGCAATAAGTGCAATCAATCAGCAATCGCAGGTTGTCTCAATCTAGACAAAGGAACCGCGATTGGTGGAAGATGATCGGATAGACGATGGCGACTTGTCTTTGGACTCATCAAATCACCAGAAAGTGCAGCATCGATTACATCCTGTTTGGTGATTGAATCTCGCCCACAATTAGGCCAAACGTCTAACTCAATAGAGTCATCTTGCAAATAATCGATTAAAACACACGGCACACAGAGCAAACCAATCCTTTGTGCAACGTGATATCGATGATGGCCGTCAAGGATTGTTCCTGTTGTGCGATCTAGAAGAAGTGGCTTTGTGTAAGCGTTCCAGCGATGGGTAATTCGCTCTAATTGATCCACCTTTTTATGGATGATTTGTTCATGAGGGCGAAGAACCTCCAACGGCACCAACTCGACCTCCATGGCCTTCGAAAACGGGCATCACAGATAGGCATAATGCCCGACGGGTTGATGTTTGGACCTCAAGGAGGCAGGTCATGGGCGACCTATTGAGCCAACTCGCTGCTTCGGACAGGCGAGTCTTAGAACGGCTGTCTCAGCGAGGTCAGGCCTGGATTGTTGGTGGTTGGGTTAGAGATAGATTGCAGGGGTTAAATCCTACTGAAATGGATATTGCAACGAATTTGCACCCGGATATAGTTAGTCAATTGTTTGACAAAACAATTCCAGTTGGGGCCGCATTTGGAACCATATTGGTACTGGATGAAGAATCCGACAAATCTTGGGAAGTAACTACATTACGTTGTGACGGCACCTACGGAGATGGCCGTAGACCTGATGATGTAGAATTTGGCGACGATATAATCGAAGATTTAGCACGGCGAGATTTCACGATTAATGCCATGGCTGTTGACCCTATAAATGGTGAAATTATTGATGAATTTGGAGGTTTGGAAGACTTGAACGCCGGCATAATCCGTGCCGTCGGAAATTCTCATGATAGAATAAGGGAAGATGGTTTGAGAATAATGAGGGCATTTCGCTTCCTAGATTCGAGTGATTTAGGAACTAGAGTTTTGGATGAGGATTTACAAGTAGCAATAACAGAAAATCTACACATGCTTGGAAAGGTTTCCTCAGAGCGCAAATGGGCAGAGTTATCGCGAATTCTGGAAGGTATCAATAACAAAGAAGTGACACAGTTAATGAATAGTTTTGGAGTCCTGAACCAAGTAATTCCTGAAACTAATTTTGCTAGAATTGAAGGTTTTTCTAGGTCATCCTTGGTTAATCTAGCGATTTTGTGCTCCAAGGACAACCGGCCGGGAATAGATCTTGCAAATCATCTCAAGCAAACTCTAAGATTATCCAATGAAGAGGCTTCTACAATTCGGTTTTTACACGATTTACAAATTTCAGATCTAAGCCATGAAATTAGCTCACTTAGGCGATTTAATGCGGCTCTGTCGGACTCAATGAAGAAAGAAGTGATGGAATACTTCGGAGATATAGGGGCTGAGTTCATTGAAGCATCTTCTAATGTTCAACCAAATAGCGTGGGCAATAAACCATTGATTGATGGAGAGAAATTGATGAAGGTCACAGGCTTAGAAGCAGGTATCAGACTTGGGCGTCTAAAGGGATGGCTTCACAGGAGACAGATTGAAGAAAATCTATCTGAAGTAGACGAAGTAATCTCGATGCTTGATACACTTGATTGGGAATCAGAAGACCCTGAATCATGGCCGGCTTTGGCTTGGCCCTAATCACAATTCTCCAAGATATTCGACATATTCATTCGCATCTAAGAATTGGTCCTCATCAAATTCATGAGGTTTGACAATCAAAAACCATCCATCTCCGTAAGCGTCATCATTTGCTAGGTCTGCATTGTCTTCGACCTCTCCATTAAGTTCGAGGACCTTACAAGGGAATGGAGAATTAATCAACACTCTATCAGATACAGTGCGGAGAGTAACCAGTAATTCTCCTATACCTATTTCATCACCAGCCGAGGGTGTTTCTGGGCTGGAGTCTTCCTCACCATCGTCTCGTAGTCCCGCAGTCCCTTCATCATCGAGGACGAATTCACTAGTATCCTGAGGGTGAGGAAGGATTACACGAACTACATCTCCGTAGTCCGCGCGCAGGAATTCTGACATCCCTACCTTTACCGTACCGTCCTTTTCATCTAGCAATTGAAGCCAAAGATGTTCAAGGGTGTAGCGGCGGTCGTGAGCAACTCCAAATTCGAAGTAGTCCGAGTCTGACATATTCATCTCCGATGGCCTCGCCCATAGTCTCTGATTTGAATCATTCGTTCTTCGAATAAGCGTGTTATCGTCGTTTACGATGTCTTAACAATGTGACCTTGCTCGGTAGCATTGGTAATCGATATGGACTTCGCGGAAACGGAAGAGCAAAGCATGATTCGAGAGATGGTTAGAGACTTTGCAGAGGAGGTTTTAGCGCCTACTTGCTTGGAAAGAGATCGTAATCAAAAACCACCTTTGGATGAATGGAAAGCATTCTGTGAATATGGATTGCAAGGCATCACTATTCCTGAGAAATATGGAGGAAATCCAATAGACGATATTTCTGAGGCGATTATCGTAGAAGAGTTAGCAAGAATAGATCCCTCATTCTCAGTCATGTTCTGTGTACATGTTGGACTTTGTTCAATGACTATTGCCCTTCATGGTAACGAGGACCAGAAGCAACGTTTCCTTCCTCGATTAGCTGCCGGTGAAATTGGCGCATATTCACTTTCCGAGGCGGGTGCAGGTACTGATGCGGCAGCATTAGGCTGCAGGGCAAAACTCAGTGATGATGGAAGTCACTACATCCTCAATGGCGAAAAAATGTGGGTCACAAATGGAGCTTCTGCCGACATTTACGTTCTATTCGCAAAGGACGTTGATCATCCAGATTATGGTACCAAGAAACACGGCGGGACAACTGCATTTATTGTTGACTCAAGTATGGAAGGATTCAGTGTTGGTAAGAAAGAGGATAAACTGGGAATTCGTTCCTCTGACACCTGTACCCTGCTACTTGAAGATTGCAAAGTACCTATCGAGAATGTATTGAAAGGAGCAGGAAATGGCTTCCCTATCGCAATGAATGCGCTCGATAACTCAAGAATTGGAATTGCTGCACAAGCGCTTGGAATTGCTCAAGGCGCATATGAGTCCGCTCTGAATTACGCCCACCAACGAGAAGCCTTTGGTAAGCCGATAGCCCACCATCAGAGTATTGGAAACTATCTTGCAGATATGGCGACACAGACTGAAGCCGCCAGACACATGGTCTACAAGGCTGCATGGACTAAACAAAAACACTACGAAGAGAATGGGCCAAGACACTCAATGGAAGCTAGTATGGCCAAGTTGTTTGCTGGTGATACCGCAATGTGGGTATCAGAGAGGGCAGTCCAAGTTCTAGGCGGATACGGGTTTACCACCGATTTCCCTGTCGAGAGATTCTTCCGTGATGCAAAAATAACCCAGATATACGAAGGTACTCAAGAAGTTCAAAGAATTGTAATCAATCGCTCCATAGCTCCGGAGTGATGGTATGTCGAATTACCCAATAGAGGAAATTCGCTCTCGTTT
>WTHI01000106.1:0-10890 GCA_011523185.1 Methanobacteriota archaeon | reverse complement strand
CAAGCAGCAACAAACCCCACACCATCGGTGCTGGTTCCGGACCAAACTCCGTTTGTTCGCTTCAACTGATTAATCGCATTAACACCTTCAGGCCCAGACACTGCAAGTCTTGCCTGAGGTGAATGTTTCAAAGGAGCGGTACAACTCAACCAAATGTCTCCTTGGAGGTTTTGCAAATTAGCCTCAAATTCATCCAAAGAATCCGCTTCAAGATATACAGATTGGGCTTTTAGCCCAAGTTCCGCTCCTACTATCTCAAACAATCTAGGAGTCAATGAATGGGATATTGGATATCCCGCGATACCCCAGTAAGCCGGACCGTTCACTATGGGCTCCTCTGAATTCTCCAAAATGAAGGTTTCAAGTGACGCTCATAGGCCGACTTAGCGATGGACAGCGACCTTGACATCGCCCGAATGGCCACAACTCGCCCAATTCAAGAAGTGGCGGACAAGCTAGGATTAGAGCGCAGTGACTTGATTTTACAAGGTTCTTCGATAGCAAAGATATCTTGGGATAGACTCAAACAGGCAGGAGAAGGAAAGCAAGGATTCCTAATTTTGGTAACCAGTGTCAATCCGACTCCTTTCGGCGAGGGTAAGACCGTAACTACGATTGGACTCAATCAGGGTCTCAATCGACGCGGTCATAATGCAACCTGTGTAATTCGTGAACCTTCCATGGGCCCAGTCTTTGGAATCAAGGGCGGAGCGGCAGGTGGTGGATTCTCTCAGGTATTGCCAATGGAGGAAATTAACCTACACTTTACCGGAGACCTACATGCTGTAACAATGGCTCACAACCTTTGTTCTGCTATGCTTGACAATCACCTTCACCGCGGAAATAATTTGGATTTAGATCTAAACAGAATTCTTTGGCCACGTGTAATTGACATGAATGACCGAAGTCTACGTGAGGTAACAGTCGGACTTGGAGGTAAGGCCAATGGAATCGTCCGAACAGAGAGGTTCGATATTACCGCAGCGAGTGAAGTAATGGCGATTCTAGTTCTTTCAAAGGACTACGCTGACCTTCGCGCAAGGCTAGGAAGAATTGCAATCGGTGTCTCAACAAATGGCGGTCTAGTGACTGCTGAAGATTTGGGGTGCGCTGGTGCAATGGCACTTCTTCTAAGGAATGCTTTGTTACCCAATCTAGTTCAAACCCTAGAAGGCGATCCAGCCTTCATCCACGGCGGACCATTTGCAAATATCGCCCACGGAAATTCCTCAATCATTGGAGATTCGCTAGCATTATCTTGCGCTGATTACGTGGTCACAGAGGCTGGATTTGGAGCGGATATGGGTGCCGAGAAGGCTCTGCAAATTAAGGCACAAGCCGCTGGAAAAGTACCAGATTGTCTAGTTCTCAATGTCACTGTGCGTGCGATGAAATTGCATGGTGATGGATTCTCTACCGGCGGAGGTAAGAGACCTCCGAAGGAAGAGTTGGAGGCAGAGAATGTCGAAGCGACTAGAGCTGGTGCCGCAACGAATCTACGCCGACACGTCCGCAACCTATCTTCCACTAATGTTCCCGTTGTTGTCTCTATCAATCGATTTGCCAGCGACACAGATGCCGAAATCGAGGCTATCCGTGAGGAGGCAGTTGCCGCTGGTGCAAGAGATGTTGTTGTCTTCGAAGGACACGCAAAAGGCGGACAAGGAGCCGTCGCTCTCGCAGATGCTGTAGTCGAAGCGTGTGCTTCTCATGATGCAGCGGGTCGCCCATACGATCCAATAGTTGAACCCGGATTGCCCGCCGACCAAACCATTCTAAGAGTCGCCACCAATGTCTACGGGGCTCACACGGTGGACTTCTCTCCAGAGGCTCACAAGACTCTCGAATTATTACGAGAATGGGGTCTTGAGAACCTACCAGTATGTATGGCGAAGACTCAGTATTCGTTTAGCCACGAAGGTACAGTACTAGGTGCACCTACCGGATTTACTCTACCAATTCGTGAGTTAAGACTCAATTCCGGAGCAGGATTCATCGTCGCCGTTTGTGGCTCGATGATGACTATGCCCGGACTGCCAATTCGCCCAGCCGCCATGGACATGGACATGGATGAGGATGGACGGCTGACTGGCGTATTCAGTTGATGGAAGTGAGGATTTGCGACAACTGAAGGCCTCAGATGAGGGAGTCAGGCTTCGTATTGATGACGCTGATGACCTCTGGACTCTGGCTCAGATTTGTCGGGTTGGTTCGAATCTTGGTATGTTGTCTCACCGACGCGATTCAACAACTGGAACTCAGGAAGGGGGTCGTTCTAAGTCCGCTGAAAGAAAGCCGATGTGGATTGAAATCGAAGTTTCAGAATGTGCCTTCCAACCATTCACCGAAAACCTCAGGGTCCACGGAGTTATTTCGGAAGCAAAAATCGACATAGGCTCTCATCATACACATCTAGTCTCGCCAGGTGATGAAGTGGAAATATCATTCGAAGGTGGTCTGCCAGAGGTTGACCGAGAATTGGTCAAGTCTGCTTTAGCAGCGGGAACTCAACCTAAGGCAGGACTGTTGGTAGTAGAGAATGATGAGGTGTTGATTTTCGAAGTTTCAGGCCATGGAATCAGAGACCTTTCTTCATTTTCTATGAGAGGTGGAGGCAAGCGTGCTGACGATTCTACAGGAGTTCGTCGCGGCTTCTTCGAAAGAGTAGCACGCGAGACAAAGATGGTTTTCCCGGATCAAATGCCTTTGGTGATTTGTGGGCCTGGAATGGCTCGAGAACAATTTGAAGGAATGTTGAGAGCGATTGGAGCGGAGAATCAAATTCACAATGTTGCTACTTCGATTGGTGGTCGCGCCGCCGCTAATGAGGTGTTAGCAGGCGGCGCCGCTGACGCGGTTTTGGGTGAACATGAATTGGTTCGACAAGTACGTGCCATCGAAGATGGATTAACCCGAATTTCGACCAATGGAGCCGTCTCCTATGGGTTGAATGCAATAGAAGAAGCCGCTGACCAAGGTGCTGTCGAGGTTCTTGTTGTCGACGCGTCCTTGCTTCGCTCAGATGATAGAGCAATTAGGTCTAGGTGGGATGGAATAACATCTGCAGTCACAACCAATCGAGGTGATGTAATCCAAGCCTCGGTCGACCATGATGCAGGCCAACAACTTCTCGGCATGGGTGGCGCCATCGCTTTGTTGCGCTGGAAGGTAGATTGAATGGAAACTACCGTTCGAATTGTCGGCTTTGGTGACTCGGTAGTTTCTGAAGTGTTAGATTCCGCAGATGGCGGCTCTATCGACCGAATCGAGATTCCAGACCTTTCCGATTTCAGTCACGGACAAATCGATTGGCGAGGGCGATTAGAAGGAGCTCATTGGCTCGTTTTATCCACTTCCACAATCCTTGCAGGAGATAATGCCAAGAGTGCTCAGGGTGCAAGTATGACCTTTGCTGAATTCGAAGGCCCTCGCACGGTTATGGTAACCGACATACCATCAGACCCGAGTCGACTTGCTGAAGCTTGGGGATTTGTTATTGAGAGAATACGCCAAATTCACATGCTATTTTTCACCAAATCAGCCTTGTCGGCGATAGCAGAAATCGAAGAGATGGATGAATCAGAATTGTTACGGGAAATCCGATTACGAGGAATGACTCCGCAAGTTATCGCTTTTGAGCCTCAAGAAAATACAGTTGTCATTGAACATTCTTTGGGTAATTATTCTTGCACCCCAAAGACAGCAACAGCCTCGCAATGGCTTGGTAAATACCTCTGTGAACTACCATTGCAAGGACCAGGCTCCGAGGGTATCAAAAATGCCGCAAATCGCTGTTAAATTGGCTATAATTGATAGTATTCAGTAATCAATTTCGATTATCAAGTCAAACCATTAGCGAATATGCCTTTAGTAGGGACACCACTTCGGCCGACCCTGCGGGAGCGAAGCCTATGCCACTCAAACTCGGACCAGCCGGTGTTCCATTGTCCTGTAAGGGGCGAACAATTGTAGAGGGAATGGACGATATCACCGTTCTAGGTTTGGAGACAATGGAGATTCAAACCGTTCGACAAGTTCAACCACATCACTTCGATCAATATTGGCAAGCTGGTATTCTAAGTCACAAGACCGATTTCGAGATGAACGTACACGGTCCATACTATGGTGAACTATTGGGTAGTCGTCGTGAGCGCAACCGAACCCTCTCAAAGATGGAGTCGAGTATGCAGGTTGGAAAGATAGTCAATGCTCGACACATGGTCTGTCACGTTGGCCCCTATGGAGAATACGATCCAGGAACCGAGGCCAACGAGGAAGTCGCGAACATACTTGCTGGAGTTGTAGAGAGAGTCAAATCAATTTGGGGCCAAGAAGGCGAAGAGGAAGATTACGCAGCCTTCCCTTGGGTACACGAAGCGGAACCAACTTTGGTAGCCGTAGAAACTTCAGGACAGCAGGAGCTTTGGGGAACTGTAGAGGAAGTTCTAGAGGTCTGCAACCACGTTCCAGGAACCGTTCCTGTGCTAAACATGGCTCATATTCATGCAAGAGGTCACGGTCGCCTCAAGACTTCGGAAGACTATGCAGAATTATTTGACCAAGCCCGGGAAACCTTCGGTGGTAAGACGTTCTACTGTCACTTCGCCGGTGTTGAACACAGAATGGGTAACGCTCAACATTACACCCAGATAAAGAAGTCCGATCTGAAGTTCGAGCCATTCGCAGAATACCTTGCTGAGGAAGGCGATTGGATGGATATCACAATCATCTCTGACTCACCATTGCTAGAACACGATGCAATGTACATGGTACAACATTACGACAAGGCTCGCCAGAGATTACTCGAGATTAGAGCACGCGACGAGCGCAGAATGAAACTCGCCGCAGAATCTGGAATCGATGTTGAAGAATTGGCTCGTCGCGAGAAGGAACAAGCAGAAGCTCGCAAGCAATCGCTAGAATCTGACAAAGAGAAGATTGTTGCCGAGATGTCAAAGACTCCTGCTCAAAGAAAGATCGAAGCCAAGAAGGCCGAGGAAGCCAAGAAGGCCGAAGAAGCCAAGAAGGCTGAGAAAAAGCCAGCCAAGAAGAAGGACGACGGCAAGATGATGTCCTTCGATGATGGTGACGAAGAGTTCGATGACCTCTTCTAATCAGTAGTAATTTGGTGGGACTGGCCGGACTTGAACCAGCGGCCTCCGCATCTTCAGTGCGGCGCTCTCCCAGCTGAGCTACAGTCCCCGTAGCACCTTTGCGATTCCACATTCCCCTTCAATACTTCTGAGGTGGTATGGTCTCATTCGATTCCGTCGAGAACTCTAACTTGCATCTCATTGAGAGTAGTCACACCAGCGGTTGCAGCATCCAATAATGCCTCGAGTTCTTCCCTAGTATAGGTGAATTCTTCACCGGTTCCTTGAACCTCGACGAACTTGCCATCAGCAGTCATTACAACATTCATGTCAACATCTGCATTACTATCCAAAATGTAATCCAAATCAGTGTAAACATCACCATCGATTAGTCCAACGCTAATTGCTGCAAGATCATGAGGGATAACTGCATTCTCATGTGTTGCGGCTTCCTCCGCACTTAGAGTAGGTGCTTCCATTCCTGACTTAATTTGCTCGTGGGTCAGCCTCTTGTCAGCAGGCAAACAGCGTCCTGATGCAATCAGTCTTCTAACGCACAAACGCATTGCTATGCTTGCGGCTGTAATCGAAGCACAGCGAGTGCCTCCATCAGCGTTCAACACATCACAATCAACTGTAATTGCAATAGGGCCAAGGGCCTCTAAGTCGATTGCTCCACGAAGGCTTCTAGCAACCAATCTCTCAATTTCTTGAGTGCGGCCCTTCGCGCCACGCCTCTCACGCTGGAAGCGTGAATCTGTAGAACCGGGTAGTAGGGCATACTCTGCGTGCACCCATCCTCTGTTGGCGTCGCGAGGAAACCATCGAGGCAGTGAAGGAGCAACGGTTGCACAGGCCAGAACCATAGTCTCTCCTTGACGATACAAAACCGAGGCATCTGCATTCGGTGTGAAGTCTAGAGTGACCTCAATGTCTCGTAGTTTGTCAGCTGCCCTATCTGTGCCAATGTCTCCGGACTTCATCTTCGCCATGATTTGGCGGCCATCATTCTCCGTTAATATGTAACGCGGAATTATTCCAAGTCATTTTCGAGCGTGAGGTGGCCGAAATGAGTCGACGACAGAAGTTTCTGTAGTGATGTAAGGCCCTCCAATCAAGTCGACACAATATGGTACTGCAGCAAATATTTCGTCTAGAATTTCTCTAATCGAACGTGGGGATCCTGGTAAGTTGAGAATCAGGGTTGAACCACAAATACCAGCAGTTTGTCTGGAAAGCACAGCGGTAGGAACGTGCTTTAGTGAAATCGCCCGCATTTGTTCACCGAAGCCCGGAAGCATTCTTTCGCAAACCGCTTCGGTGGCCTCCGGAGTAACATCCCTAGGGGCCGGACCAGTACCACCGGTGGTGATGATGACTGAACATCCCTCTTCACACAAATCGATCAGAGCCTGTTCGATAACCTCCTGCTCATCTTCGACAAGTCTTCTCGAAACCTCCCAAGGCGAGGTTAGTGCCTCTTCTAGGAATTGCTTGATTGCCGGCCCACTTCGGTCTTCGTATTCTCCGGCAGTGGCCCTGTCAGAGGCTGTTAGAATACCGAATCGGCAGGTCTCCTCAGCGCTCATCGATGTTCGACAACAGCGCTGAGATGAAAACACAGTCGGTCATTAATCCTCAATTTCCAATGAGTATCTTCAAAGACCGTCAAGGCTCGTCCACTTATCCCGGAGATGATGTGGTGTCGAGCCTACCCCAACACACACTGAGTAACATCGCTCTGAAGGATGATTCCGAATGCGTAGCATTCGATCGTTCCCGTGTTCATATAGGCTCGATACTTTGCCTCTGAACGTAGGTGAAACGATGAGTGACGATGGAAGGTACGCAACACAGATTGCTGTGGTCAAAGAAGAATGTAAAGACGCTGATGAAGCGGAGATAATCAAGGAATTCAAGAGATACGAGGAAGAATTTCTGATACCTCCTGAAGACGCTCTTCGCTCTGTAATTCGAAAGTTCCAAATTGCTGCGGGTCAAGAAGTATCCACCATTTCTTCTCGCTCACGTCCGGCTATGGCCGAGAGAAAGGTGACAAAATTCTCCGAATTAAAGGACGACGACAAGAATGTCACTATTGAGGTGGCTGTGGTTTCCTACATCCCAAAGATACAAACCGTTCGAGGTGAAGAACGTCAGATTGCCTATGGTTGGGTTGAGGACAGTCCTTGGGAAGGCGAGCGCGAGCGCTGGGACTTCACCGACTGGGGCGACCACTCTCAGAATCTAACTCCCGGCTCGGTGGTTCGATTGGAAGGAGTTTCAGTAAATTTCTGGAATGACCGCCGCTCGATTAACATCAATCGCCCAAGCCGAGTTACTGTCCTCAAAGAAGGCGGTCAGCCAGTAACCAAGATTTCAGACGAACCGGTTCCAATCTCTGAGGCGGGAGAGGCAGAAGGTATCGTCAGCGTAGTTGCTAGAGTTCTTTCAAAGAAAGACGATCAAATCGTCAAGAAAGATGGAAGTGGGACATTGGACATTGTTCGGGGCCGATTGGCAGACCCTTCCGGTACTATAGGCTTCATTTCATGGAGAGAATTCAACCATGAGGTTGGCTCGTTAATCAAGATAGACAGAGCGCAAATCCGTAGATTCAGAGACACCCCTGAAATCAATATCGGGGACTTGACAAAAATCGAGCCCTTCCATGACAGCTCCTTCGCTAGTATGGACGACTTACAATCGGTAAATCGCTCGACGATTTCGGAACTGCGAGACGGAGCCCGAGACATCGAGATTACTGTGCAGGTAGAAAATTGGCAGGCTCGAACTTTCACCAATGCAGACGGCGAGGAAAGGACTGTTCGTAGCGGCGATGTAATGGACCCAACCGGCCGTTGCCGCTTGACTTCTTGGGGTGAAATGAATCCGGAACCAGGAGCCTTCCTTCACCTCAAAGGGGCTAGAGTACAATTCTGGCAAGGCTCTCCAGACTTGGTTATCGATTCCGCAGAGCAGGTTGTCGATTTATCCGACCCTCCATGGGAGGCAATCGACCCAACTGACCATTGGGTAGAAGTTGACCTAACCGACCTAGTCAATGGCGGTTCACGCCGTGGAATCAGAACCTCTGGAACCGTTGTTGCAATCGCAAATAATTCTGGAATTATCGAGAGGTGCCCAGAGTGTCGCAGAGTCATGCGAGATGGAGAGTGTGCTGAACATGGTCCTCAGCGTGGGGAAGAAGATGTACGACTTCGATTCGTTCTTGATGACGGAGTTTCAAACGCCTCTACTCTGATTGGAAAAGAGGCTACTGAAGCGCTTACTGGAATGGACCAGGCGCAAATCAGTGATGCAATAGACGCCAACACCAGAGCAGGATTTATCGCTACGCTAAGAGAGAGATTCTTAGCCAGAAAATTGCACATTAATGGCCGCGCTATGGTCGATGCTCAGGGAGCCATTCTGATGGCGGATTCAGTCGAGATTGATACTCGAACACCCGAAGAAGCCGCCAATGAAGTCATGGCTCGCTGGGGGGTGGTATTGTGATGAATCAAGCAACTAGAAGAAGCCGGCAAACAGCCATCCGACTATTCGCTCAAGAGTACATGGATGCGGATTTGCCTGAGGAAGGGGCGGGAGAATATGACCCCTCATTCGTAATCACCAAACTCGGGGCTAAGGTCAACCGAGCCTTAGTTGGAGGCGTGATCGATAGGGTCGAGCGAAGAGAGACCGAAAGCGGCTCATTTTACACCGCTCATCTGCGAGATCCAACCGGAACTCATCGATTCGAAGTAGCGTCATTCCAACCAGAACTTCATGCAGATATCGAGGAGATTCTCAACCGCTTTGAGAGCGGTGATAGATTCCTTATGTTGTTGGTCGGGAGAGCACGTTGGTTTGAGACCGAAGACGGTGGAATGTTCACATCATTTAGGGCCGAAGAATTCAGCATTGTAGACAAGGACCTCTACACCCATTGGTTAGTTGAAGCATCGGAAGCAACTCTGCGCCGTTTGGACGCATACGAAGCATCGATGGAATCTGATCTAACGCCCGCCGCTCTTGAATCGGCAGGAGTCCCCAGCGATCTAATTGATGGAATGGTCTTAGCAAGAGGCCATTATGGTGAATTCGATACAGAGAATTACCGAGTAGGAATTCTACAATCGCTCTCGATGGCAACTGGTTCTGATGTGATAATCGAAGCACCATCCCCTCAACCGACTTTGGAACAAGAGACTGAACCCACTGAGGAAGCAGCACAGGCCCCTGCCCCGACCGGGGATGTGTCTGAGGTTCTACTGCAGACAATTAGGATGAAGGACGATGGAGATGGAGTAGATTACGATACACTGGTCCACGCGGCGGTTATGGCTGGCCATAGCCGAGAAGAAGCAGAAGACGCCATCGATAATCTTCGAGATATCGAAGGTTCGATTATCGAGCCAAGGTTCAGCTTCTTCCGACTAACGCCTCAGTAATCATCGCAGTCCTGCGATTATTTGCTCAGCCTCAGTCATCTTCGCTCGAATTCGAGCGATCGCATCAGAATCTCCGGTGCCAGTTTTTGGCGCACTAACTGGAGTGGCTCCAATTTCTTGGAAAGCGACATCACGAGACCCCTTTGCCTCAGCAATTCTACTTGCGACCAACAATAGGCGAGTACTGGTCGTTTCATCTTCAACAGGCCATCCTCTTCTGACAGCAATTCGAAGGAACAATTCCTCCTCCTGCTCGGACCACCTTCCACCATGACTGTTGAGAATTGTTCCAATCATACGTTCGATATCTCTAATCATGCCTGCGAGACTTTGCAAGGTTGAATTATCACCCTTTCCATCACTCTTTGAAAGCAAATCTGCAGCATCTTCCATTTGATGTTGAGAAAGAGGTTGTAAGAAATCAATAGGATTTTCAGGAACTTCAATTACAATTACTTCGTCTTCAGGTTCTGGCTCTTCTCTTGTTTTCACCGTTGTAGATTGGATATCTGGTAAGCCATTTCTTCTCAGTGAGCGTTTGATTAGCCCCCATCCACGACCTTGGCTTGTAAGAACTCCAGCAACTCTTCCCATCAGGACAGTTCTAGTTCCTGTTAATTGCAATTCTAACTTTTGACACAAGGAGTGTAACTTGTCACGTTCCATTTCAGCGAGGTTCTCTACCGTCAGCCTTCTTGAGTCGTGGTTTAGATGAAGCCAGAGTCTCTGTCTCCTTTCTTTGTGTGAGCCGGATGATTTGATTCCAAAGATCTTCAAAGTATCACCTAACTCTTGGTGAGACATCGCCTGGATTCCTTCCCAACTTAGATCATAATCGCCCATCACTTGATTTCTGATTAGGCGAGCCCTGAGGACTTCAACCGAGCCATTTTTTCGGAATCCAGCGGCTTCTGCTCTCTCTCGTAATTCCATTAATCGGGCTCGATATAACTGGTCGAGCAATACTCGATCAACCGACATCATGACCACCGATAAGACCCAAGCGAACTCTTCGCCGTCTTATCGCTTACCCATTCTTTGAACTGTTGAATGAGGGTTTTGAGGGTTGGGAGAAATTGCCGTCACTTCTCTAAATCAATCCAAGGGTCCTTTGCTGGTAGTATCCCTTGACGACTTCTTTGTTCAGGTATTGGGCTGCTAGCGGTAGTCAACATTCGCTCCCAGTCTTTTGCCAATGCAATTACCGAATTCTCGAGATTGGAGAGAGGAACCAATCTCTCTACAGAAACGGTTTGCATACCATCGTCTGAGAGGAGTTCCATGCGTATTTCGACATGAACTTCAGTAGTCTCAGTTTCCCCTTCCGGGTCGTGAAATAC
>WTHI01000034.1:0-11040 GCA_011523185.1 Methanobacteriota archaeon | reverse complement strand
ACGCAGATTATGGCGGTGCAGAATTAGAGGTATTCCACCACTCTGAAATACTCGCCAAATTGCAAGAAGAAGGAAAACTTCCTAACGTTTCAACCGAAGAATCAGTCACCTTCCATGACCCATGTTATCTTGGTCGAATAGGAGGCATTGTCGACGAACCTCGAGACCTAATTGGTGGTGTGGATAAGGAAGTTGAGAGGCATGGAACCGATTCATTCTGTTGTGGAGCCGGCGGGGCTCAAATGTGGATGGAGGAAGATGCCGATAAGCGTGTCAATCAAATCCGCGCCAAGGAGATAGCCGAGACTGGATGCGACACAGTTGCAGTCGGCTGTCCCTTCTGTTCAATCATGGTCAAAGACGGATTAGATGCAGTCGGTGCTGAAATGGACGTCAAAGACGTAGCCGAGATTCTTTGGGAGCAAATAGTCGCTAGAGACGAAGAGATTCAAGCCGCTGCTGCCGCTAATGCTCCTGAGTGATGCATAAATAGCGCTTTATCCACGAGTAACCATGGGTGACGAGTTCACAGTCTCAGGCTTGACAATTCCGAGAATCGCAATTTACGAAGGAGCAATACTTGTTTTGTGGGGTATCGCGGCATACATCATATCGGACCAATCTTCGATTACTGCAATGATTCCATCATTCATGGGCGCTCCTCTAATGCTTCTGGGAATACTATCCGAAAGGATGCCAGACATGCGCCATCACCTTATGCATGCATCCATGGTTTTGGCACTGTTGATGGTGCTTGGAGGGGCAAGAGTTTTTGCCGATTTTTCAGAAATGTCTAACCTTGCAATTTCATCTCACATTATCCTGATTTTCGTTGGAGTGACGTTCATGGTTTGTGGCATTATGTCATTCCGCGCAGCTAGACTTGCTAGAGAAGCGGAGTGATAGTTTGTCATCTCCTATAATCGGGGTTACTACCTCGATTAACTTGCGAGATTATGAAACACCTGAGCAAGCAGTTGTCATGTTGCCTGCAAATTATCCAACAGCGATCAGAAAAGCGGGTGGGATACCCGTCTTGCTTACTGAAGGCGACGATGTTGAAACATTACTCGACCGCCTCGATGGGATAATTATCGCTGGTGGTCGAGATATCGATCCAGCACGTTATGGAGAGGAGCCGCATGAAAGGACCAACGATTTCCGTCCAGAACAGGATAGTTGGGAATCATTACTAATCGCATCTGCAATTGAAAGAGACCTTCCAATGCTTTGTGTTTGTAGAGGCCATCAATTATTGTCTGTGGAGAGGGGAGGTAGACTACACCAACATCTACCCGAAACCCCCGGTCACGAAAGTCATGGTGCAACTGCAGGTGATTGGTCTAATCATCTAGTACAGATAGAGGAAGACTCGCTATTGGCATCTATCATCGGTACTGAAACCATGGCTAATTCCGGACACCATCAAGGAGTAGCAGATGCCGGAGACCTAACGGTGGTTGCTAGAACTGAAGATGGACTTATCGAAGCGGTTGAACTACCCGGAGCTAGTTTCTTGCTCTCGATGCAATGGCATCCAGAAATGATAGACCAAACGAGAGTATTCAATGCATTAATCGAAGCAGCAAGGATATAATCTGCTAAATCCGATACCATCGGATTGAATTAGTCAACTAGCGAGTGCCCTACCTATGAGTAAGCAGGGCCGGGCTCCTGTAATCGGCGTTACCGCCTGTAAACGAGACTCAACTTTTGGCCCTTGGAATATCGAAGCTGTAATTCTTCCATCAACTTACACTGACATCATCGAAGAAGCAGGTGGACAGCCCATTCTCTTACCACCTGGGTGTTGTGCTTCAAACCTAGATTTTCTCGACGGTTTAGTTGTGGCAGGGGGTCCAGATATCCATCCTTCTTTGTATGGTCAGGAACCTGGTGAACACGTATACTTGGCTCATCCAGATCAAGACAACTCCGAGGCATCGCTAATCAGAGCAGCAATCGAGAGAGATATTCCACTTCTTGGAATCTGTAGAGGAATGCAGTTGATGTGTGTAATTCACGGAGGTTCAATGTACCAACACCTACCCGAAACTCCTGGATTTGAGGAACACGGAGGATGGGATGGAGAAGTGACTGAACATGGAGTATCGATTATCGAAGGGAGTCATCTAAACAAAATAATGGGAGATGAGGTGACGGCCAACTCAACTCATCATCAAGGGATATCTGATCCCGGAAGCCTGGAAATCAGTGCTTATTCTACACATGATAATTTGATTGAGGGTGTTGAGCGAACCGACAAGAGATTTTGCATTGGAGTTCAATGGCACCCAGAGCGTATTGGACATATCGGATTGTATCGCGCGCTTGTGGAAGCGGCGCGGGGTTCTTGACGGATAAGGCGCGCAGCATAATCAGAATGACTCTCAGGGTCTACGACACACGTTCTCGCAAGAAGCGAGAATTCTCGCCTCTAAACGAGGGTAGAGTTAGCATGTATGTCTGTGGAATCACTCCTTATTCACCCAGTCATTTAGGGCATGCTCGTTGTTACCTAGCCTTCGATGTTGTACACCGTTGGCTAGAAGCTAGTGGCTTCGAGGTTGATTATGTTCAGAACTTCACCGATATCGACGATAAGATACTCAATATTTCTGAATCTGAAGGTGTCGATTATTCTGTGGTTTCTAATAGAAATATCGAGGACTACTTCGAAGTAATGGATGCGATGAACGTTCTCAGGGCTGACAATTATCCTAGAGTGACCGAAACTATCCCCGAAATTATCGATATGATTTCGAGTTTACAAGAAAAGGGGCACGCCTATGTTGGTGGGGATGGAGTTTACTTTGAGATAGACACAGCGCCAGAAAAATATGGTCAATTAACTGGTCAAACGCTTGAGATGGTTAGAGCCGGTGCTGGCGGTAGAGTAGCAGATACCGGCTCAGGAAAGCGAGATCATCGCGATTTTGCGCTTTGGAAATTAGCAAAGCCTGGTGAACCATCCTGGGAGAGTCCATGGGGAGATGGTAGGCCAGGTTGGCACATTGAGTGTTCAGCCATGTCTCTCAATCACTTTGGAGAACAATTTGACATTCATGGTGGAGGACACGATCTTAGGTTCCCTCACCACGAAGCCGAGATTTTCCAATCTGAGTGTTGTACCGGATGCGAGCCTGTTGTAGGGTACTGGATGCACAACGGCTTTGTGAATGTCGATGGAGAAAAAATGAGCAAGAGTCTTGGAAACTTCTGGACCGTTAGAGAAGCCTTCGAGAACCATGCTCCGCTTGCTCTTCGATATGCACTACTGAGTGTCCCATATCGTAATCCAATTGATTTGACTCCTGAATTCTTGCAGGATGCAGTAATCCATTATGAGAGGTTGGTAGAGGCATATAGCGCGTCTCTTTCTTCGGACTCAGATTCAGGTGTCGACCTATCTGATTACAGCCAACGCTTCACTGATGCAATGAATGATGACTTCAATACTAGAGCTGCAATTATTGAGCTTCAAGCGGTTGTATCTCAAAATCCAGGCAGAGACCTTGTTTCTTGGTTTGAGAAGTATGCAGGGGATGTATTGGGACTTCTACCAAGTTCAGCCGAGGTGTTAGCAGGGCGTGCTGAAGCAGAATCGGCTAGGGCAGATATTGCCGATAGAGTTGAAGGCCTACTGAAAGAACGCGAAACTGCTAGACAAACAAAGAACTGGGGTCGTGCGGATGAAATTAGGGACGAGCTCAATTCGATTGGTGTTATTGTCGAAGATGGTCCTGATGGACCGACTTGGCGATTAGCCTAATCATTCATCTTCATCTGAACCACGAAGGTTCTGATTGATAGTCACAATCGAAGCGACTAGTAGTCCAATCAATGAAATCACTGCAACCCAATACAATGGCCCTTCCAATAATGATTCATCTTCGTTTTCTGGCAATTCAGGTTCTGGTTCGGGCTCTTGCTCGATATCCAAGTATGACCACGCATCTCTACAAGTCACATCGGTGGGCAGAGACCCAGCGTCTTCACACAGTTTACTAGGTACTGCAAAGGCATCACCTACCTCTAATTGACAATACCATCCTTCCAATTCAATACAATCGTCGGTAGGTTGCATAACTATCAATATGGAACCACAGAGTAATTCTTTGTCTTCAGGTATCGTTTGTCCATTATCAGATGTACAAGTTTCGAGATGTATTCCTTCCTCTATAGTCGTTGGATGAGAAAGCGTTGCACCTCTAGGACCATATGTTGCGAACACATTTGGCAATTCAGGCTCAGGAACAGTCGTTCCTCCATTATTTCCATTACCACCGTTATTCGGGTCGATTGTTGTGTTTATCGGATCAGCGCCCCCAACAGTCCCTCCTACTCTGTGCCCATCTTCATCTAATTCAATATCATAATATTCAGACCACAGGTCAATGGTTCTTCCATTTTGGAAAGTTTGTGAACGGTTGAGGACGTCGAAGTATCTCTCATCACCGAAAGTGAATAGATACTCAAGCGGAACTTGTGCACCTTGGTTACAATTTTCCAAGAAAGTCATTAGTTCATCAACGGTTAGTGTCGCTTCAGGAACTCCATCGTAGGTTATGTCAGTGGCCTTGGTAAATCCTTCTCCTTGGATAATCTGAATTTCATCATCCATCGCTTGCATTATGTCAACATCTCCGAAGACGGCCAATCCACCCACCACGACAAGTCGTACATCTGGATCAATTGCCTCCACAACGTTTCGATATGGGTCCGCGTGGAAGGTGTCGAGGACAACTAGATCGGCAGCGAGACCAGGTTGGATTCGACCTGTGTGTTCAGCCCATCCAATTGCATCAACAATATTGGTCGTAATTGTTTGAACCAATTCATAATCTGTAAATATGTCTCCAAGGACATTCTCATCCCACCAATCTGCAGTCTTCAATTCGTGCATTGAACTCTTGGAACCAGAAGGAGCCCAATCTGGTCCAATCATTATGTTGACTCCCTCTGCTTTGGCTGTTGCAATATCGGTAGTTTCTCCGTAAAGGATTAGGTTAGAAGTTGGGGACCAAGCAAGACTTCCTCCAACATTGCCGAGTGCATCGAATTCTGCTTGGGTTAATCCTGTTCCATGAATTACTACCAACTCGCCTACAAGCAAGTCATTTTGCACCAAGATATCGAATTCAGCTCTGCTGGATTCGTCAATACCTTCTGCTAAGTGCAAGAACCAAGCATCTAATTCACCCGATGCATTTCCGTCTTTGATGTGATTTCCTTGATAATCAGATTCTAATTCTGAGACCTTTGTGTGGATGTAATCCCTACCGAAATTGTACAGTTCTATGTTTCTTGCCAACATAGTCTCGAATGTGTCAGTGTAGGATGTTGAACTTCCTTGTAATGCTGTATTTCCACCAGCGATTGCCCTTAATTCTGCAAATCTTTGGGCTGTAGGGTCGGTTAGCGAGCAACCGACATCCTTCGCATCGCGGTAAGAGTCTTCAGCCTGCCATTGGTAGCGGTTATCCCAGCCATTGGTTCCGTGATCCCATAGCGGAATGATGTTGTATTTGGCATGATTGTGAGGGTCAATGAATCCGGGATATATTGTGCCGCTAGTCGGAATTGATACTACACCCTCTGCAGCAGAAGGTGTAGGTTCGGAGGCACTCCAAACAGCCTCAATCATTCCATCGATGACGAGAATACGTCCATCATCGATAACAGAATCATGCGATTCCATAGTAACAACTCGTCCTTCTAGGATATATTCACCTCGGTGGATATGATCTTGAGGAGGGTAGCAGTTACCTTGCACTACGTTCGCTACACCTACCCATTGCTGATCATTAGGTCCTCCTGGAGTTGGAGATCCATCGACAAGTTTTACCCAGTTACCCCCGGTATCGTAGCCATATGGGACATCCCAATCGGAATCTTCCCCGGGGTAGCTGACAGTATCGATTTCATTCATATTGCCATCAAGGATCCGTATAGTGTCTCCATCCCAATAATCAAACTCAATTTGTGTCCAAGCTCGGAAGAATGTAATGTATTCCCCTGGTTGTAAGATTGTATTCCACTTGATGCTACACGCGGGCGAGCCACCATCGGCGATATCGTCTAGATACCACCCACCAATATCGATAGGCTCATTTGTAGGATTATACAACTCGACGTATTGGTCGTTGTAATTACCCATTGAACCATCTCCGTTCCAATCTGTTCCACCATAATTAGCATTGTTCGCAGAAACCAGAATTTCATTGATTACAATTGAATTTCCGCTGCCTTGAGCCGAAGCAGGCATCGGTGTAATCGGCATCATTAACATCAGCAGGGCCAAGGCAAGGGCTCTACGCATAGCACAGGCACGGGTCAATACACCCCTTCAATCCAACCCCGATTAGTTCAGCATTCGATTGGTGGATTTTGATTGTGAATACTTCAAATCGGCAAAGCGAAGCACCGAAATACTGACCGAGTGCGAAGCACTAGCGTTAGTCATGCAGCGTAGCGGAAGGGTGGCCTGCGCGGTCCTAATGGTCATCACCATGTCATTCGCAGGGTGCTTATCAGGAAGAATAGCTTCTGCAATTATTGACCCAATACCTGATTGGGACAAAGATATGGTATACATCGATGATCCAATGAGTCATGAGGATGCTAGGTATTTCGAAGTAGCCTCTCCTTTTTCCAACCAGTCATGGGGTAATTCTAGTTGGGCGGTCTTTGGAAATGAAGAAGGAGGAAATTGTTGTGAACATTATCTCGCAGCGACCAAAGAAGGTTGGATACTTAATTTCGGAGGCGAATATCCTACTTGGTCTGAAGACAGAGGACATACTTGGCAGGAATATCGGCCCAGTATTTTTTCTCAGATTGGTTGCAGGGAACCTAAGCCAACTGTTCCAGGTCAAGAAGGTCTTGGAGAGGGAAGTATCGTCCAAGCCACTAATGGAGACCTAATTTCCATGGGTTGGTTCCCATATCCAAGTAGTAGTGGAGCGGACCAATTCTACGCTTTCCTCTATGATGCAGAGGATGAGGAATGGATGTGGTGCTTCAATCGTACTCCTGAACCATTCTACGATCGCTCCTGGCAAGTAGAAATCGTAGGTCCAATTAATGGTGGTTTGTATGGTAATGGCGAATATGCCACTTTGGTAATTTCTAATTTCTGGCACCAAGTTGCAAATCTTGGTGGCCAGATATCTACTGATGGTTTGAATTACGATTACTTTGATTTCCCTGACAGAGATGCTAACCTCGATTCAATCGAGGTTGATTTGACTGCGGAGGGCTTGGGTCCTGAGTGGGATTTCACAAAACCGCACAAAGAGATGCGCGCATTTCCTGTGCCATCAGGGGGTCTATACTTTCCTGACTACTTCACAGATGGAACGGATGCATTCGTTGACACTTCTCTCAATTGGTGGTCCGCAACAACACTGAATGGTTCATCCCTTCCTACTCAGTACTGTGCTTTTGACTCATCATCTGCCTTACATTGCTTTGGTGGAATGTCTGGTGGTGTTGGCATTACCCACTACATGTCTTGGGACGGCGGAGAAACTTGGGATTTACAGGACTACAACATCACAGGAAGTGCGACTGAGATTGAAGAATGGGAATGGCATTCTAGTGGAGTTCATGATCTGATGGTTGTCAATATCAGATACCAAAGTGCTGAAGGTCCTGATGTTGATGTTGCTTGGCATGTCCGAGGATTCTCGGAATCCCTCGAACCTGATACCTTGACTTACCTTGGGCAAGGGGATCTAGATTCGACATCGGGTGCAGGGAATGACATACGGTTTGACTTTGCAAGTATGGGAATTCTGCCAGACGGGGGTTCATTCATCGCTTATCACGATTCAACAGACCCAGACCCGTTATTCGGAGTAGAGTTACTGCTGCCTACTGAATATGGCCCTTCAATCGCGATTTGATTCTACGCTTCTACAGCGAAGGTCACAGAAACTCCATCCACTTCGAAGTGGTCTCCCTCAGTTTCACCTTGGTTCAATTGTGCAGTCCCTGCTCTTACCTCAGACTGAACGTGGGCCCAATCGGAGTCTGACAAATCGAGTCCTTCAATCCAGACTGATAGGCTAATTGTGGCTTCTACATCGAGGTCGAGGTCTTTGCGCTTTGCTTGTACTCTACGAATTATATCACGAGCTAGACCCTTGGATAGCAAATCTTCGTCCAAAACCATGTCCAGTACTAAGGATACATCTCCTACGTCTTCGTCAGAGATTGTTGCAGCCGCATAACCCTCTTGTTCCACTCTGCGGATTTCTATGTCTTCCATCGTTATGTCATATCCTTCTAGAATACAGATTCCTGCATCAATCTCGAGAAGTAAATTATCAGGGTCAGCCTCTGCAAGCAATGCTAGAACCGAGGGTAAATCTTGACGGCACTTTGCACCAAGTGACTTCCTATTCGGTTCGATAACAATTCTTTGGAAGCGCTCAAGGTCGTCTTCCGTAGTCAGTGATTCAACATTCAACTCTTCAGACAGTAAATCATGGAATTGTGAAATATCGGGACCACCAACTATCCATCCTGACTTGCATGGTAGTCTTTGTCTGCGATCCGCTTCAACTCGAATTCGACGTCCGGTTTCTGCTAATGTACGAACCAAAGCCATCTCTTGCTCCAATGCCCAGTCCTGAGGTGGCAGACTGGAATCTACTAATTTCGAGCCAACCGGCCAATCAGCGAGGTGTACGGATACTCCAGTCAAATCTCGGTGAATTTGATCAGGCATGAATGGAGCCACAGGTGCCATCAGACGGCAGACAGTTAGAAGCACCTCGTGAAGGGTGTGTTGACAGGCTCGCTTATCGCTTGAATCAGCCTCATCCCAAAGTCGTCGACGACTTCTGCGAACGTACCAATTGGACAAGTCGTTGACAACGAATGATTCCAAATCTCTACCTGCTTTATGGAAATCCCAAGCAACGAATTGGTCGTGATAAGAATTGGCGACCGTATGTAATCTTGAAAGAATCCAACGGTCGAGAGGGCTTCTTTCGGATACAGCAACAAAGCCCTCATCATCATCTGGGTCAAATCCATCAAGTGCAGCGTAGTCTGCATGGAAGCGATGAACATTCCAAAGGGTCAGGAACATCTTTGCATATGACTCACGAACTCCGTTAGGGTCGAAATTAGTCGGCGACCAAGGAGCGCTTTGTGTCATCATATACCAGCGGATTGAATCCGAACCTTCCTTGTTGAAATGGTCCCATGGATTGACAACATTACCTCTTGATTTCGACATTTTCTTGCCATCTTTATCTAGAATATGACCCAGTGAGAGACATCTTCTGTAGCATATACTGTCGAATACTGTAGTTGATACTGCCATTAGTGAATAGAACCAACCACGAGTTTGGTCGACAGCTTCGCAAATGTAGTCAACAGGGAATGAACCGTCGAATTTATCATGATTTTCGAATGGATAATGCCATTGAGCAAAAGATGCACATCCTGAATCAAACCAGCAATCCATGACATATGGTTCTCGAATCATTTCTCCTGAACATTCGTCGGAAGGACAGTGCAATTTGACATCGTCAACATAGGGTCTGTGTAATTCAGGAGGCATTGAGGAATCAGCGGTTTTCATTTCCTCCATTTCAGCGATGCTTCCTATGCAGTGTTCCTTACCACAGTCGGGGCAAATCCAAACCGGTATTGGAGTCCCCCAATATCGTTCTCTACTAATTGCCCAATCTTTGATGTTGGAAAGCCATTCACCCATGCGCTTTTCACCGGTCCAAGAAGGAGCCCATTCTACTTCGGAATTATATTGCAGAATTTGTTCTTTGACCGCGGTCATTCGAACGAACCAACTGTCCATTGCGTAGTACAATAGAGGGTGATCGGTTCGCCAACAATGTGGGTAATCGTGAGTATATGTGTGCTCTCTGTAGAGTGAATTTTGCTCTGTGAGAAGGTCGATAATATCGGAATCACAATCCTTGACATATCTTCCGTCAAGTTGCATATGAGTTCCTTCAACAAATCTTCCATCCATTCCAACAGTATGTTGTGCTGGGAAACCTTCCTTCATTCCAAGATTGTAATCGTCTTCACCATACATTACCGCTGTGTGCACAACACCTGTTCCGTCAGTAGTAGTGACGAAATCAGCACCTACGATAGTCCAAGCAGCGGGATGATTCGATCCATCGATTGCACCTTCAAACAGCGGTTGGTATGACATACCGACTAAATTTGAGCCTGGGAATTCCTCGACAACTTCTACTTGATGTCTCAAAACTGTACTCATTAGATCCTTGGCAAGAATCAATTCTTCCTCTAATGGAGCACCTCCACGTCCCTCCCATGAGTCTGATGGAGGAGCAGTAATCTTGACTCGAACATAAGTCACATCTGGTCCAACTGCAAGTCCAACATTTCCTGGTAGCGTCCAAGGAGTGGTAGTCCAAGCCAGAACCGAAGCATCATCATCGGATAATTTGAACTTAACAAAAACCGCTGGTTCTGAAACCTCTTTGTAACCGAGAGCGACTTCATGACTGGAATAGCTGGTTCCTGTTTGAGGGCAATAAGGCAGGACCTTATGACCTCTGAATAGCAGTCCTTTGTCGAACATTTGCTTCAAAGACCACCAAGCAGATTCAATGAAATCATCGTGTAAAGTAACGTAAGGATCATCCATGTCAACCCAGAATCCCATTCTTTCGGTCATCTCTCGCCATGCTTGCTCGTAAGTCCAGACACTCTCCTTGCATTTCTGATTGAATGCTTCCATTCCGTAAGCCTCAATCGCTTCATTACTCATCAGGTCCAATTGTTTCTGAACTTCAATTTCGACAGGAAGTCCGTGAGTGTCCCAACCTGCCTTTCTTTCCACGATGTGTCCTTCCATAGTCTTCCATCGGCAAACTAAGTCCTTGAATAGGCGAGAAATAACGTGATGAATTCCTGGTTTTCCGTTAGCGGTAGGCGGCCCTTCTAGGAAGGTGAAAGGAGATGCACCGTCACGGCGCTCCTCAATGCTCTGGGCGAATGTATTCTCATCGCTCCAGGTTTGCATCA
>WTHI01000020.1:0-2868 GCA_011523185.1 Methanobacteriota archaeon | reverse complement strand
ATTCTTGGTCTCCTGATAAGGGATTCACTCGTACTGTTTCTGGGAGTCTTTCATACGCGTGTGCGAACCATGAATCAGAATTTTTCCGCCAGCAACTTACCGCCTTCAATAACAGGCTGGCGCGCGCGGCCTTATCCCAATCGACCTCGTCTCGCACAAGGCCGCGTCAATCATCTTCAACATCAAGCGATTGGCTCTGGCAATCTCACTACCCCCAATAATTCTCATTCTTCCCCCAAACAAATTCGTAAACGGTTAAACCTCTAACTATGCGCTCACGACTCACGGCCTATGCCGTATGGGATGCACATGACAGGACTGAGAAGAAGAATAGCGAGGAGCCCAACCGAACCAAATCGAACGACCAATACGGAGGCAACTCGAAAGTTGGTTGGCCTTGTTGAACGAGCAAGGACGAATGGTAGGGAGCAAGGCCCCCTAGTGCCAGTTGAGGCATTAATCACAGTCGATCAAGAAGAATGGGTCTGGCAGGTTGTAGACAGAGATGTACTGGAAGTGTTATCTCACAGATTAGTATTCGAATCATCGGCTGGAAAGCGCCGAGAAATTTTGATGACAGCCGGAATCGATGCTGCCATGGATGCGGCCTCAAAGATTGTTGAACTCGATGGCGGATGTGTACTAATTGAGACACTAGACCCTTGATTCTGAGTCATTTAGGGCAATTTATTGTAAATTTGCTGATTTATTCTGTTTCGCCGTCTTGAAATAGTGCAGGTAGGTGCGACGGCCCGATGGCGAAGGAGAAGAAGGGCAGCGGCATCCAGCAAGCAGCGGGTTTAATTCGCTACTTCGACGAGGAGTCAGAGGATGCCATTCAGATTAGTAAAGGAATAGTCTACGCTGCGTGTGTGGTCTTCTCTCTAGCAATTTATCTTCAGCACCATGGAGTATGGGCATGGATGGGCGACGTCCTTTCCGGAATTGTCTGATTACTCTTCACCGGTCAAATCGACAACTGGTAATTCATCATCTAGTAGGTGCGAAGCCTCTATCTCATCTTCCTGCTGTTTCTTGTCCCACCAAGTGAGAACTCCTGAACCGATTGCGGCTGCCTCCGATGATCTGACTTCGGTTGTTGGGTCTGCTTCCACTAGAGCCTGTGTTGCCCTTGCTAGAGCCCTTTCCACGGCTGGAGCATTGTGATCGGCAAGGGCAGCCCGAGCCTCATGCAAATTTTGTTCGGCTTGGTTTAGGATGAGCTCGATATCCTCGCTTCCACGTAGCGCCGATATTTTTTCCGAAAGATTGGTGATTTCTTCGTTCATCTCATCTCTTGCGTGATGAATTAGTCCTTCCCAAGCGCTACGATGTTGGGAAATTGTAGCGCCTGTCCTTTTTTCAAATCTCGATGTCCATGATGGCTCCCAAGGATTTCGACCTAAGGTGGCGGCAATATCGTGTATAATGCGCGCACGTAGAGCCAATGGACCAGTGATTTCGATTCGGTTGAGAAAACATCTTGCTACTAATCCCAATCCCCAATATGAATCCGATTTTACAACCATAGAAACGTCTCCTGCTGAGGTTGAAAATCCCCACCTCTGTTCATCATAACCAGGTTTTGATTCGAAAAATGGTGGATCAGCAGGACCTAGGGAGCGGAGAGCAGCCCTAGCAACATCTCCGAGATATACAGTTGAATTGCCCTTGATTCCAGCGGGGCGAAGTCTTCCTTCAATGTCTATTGACATCTGAGGTTGTCCTTCTCTTACCTGAGCCCATAGTATGGTTTTGTTTGGATCGAGGCCGATTGTCCCCTCCTCTACCGACTCGGCCTCGCCATCCATGATGACGGCTGAACTGCCTTCGCGTTGAACGTTACGTGCAGATGAGAATGCTCAAGTCCCGTCTGTTTGAACACTGCCACGTGCCACGACGTAAGTACGGACGACTTACCAAAGTCGTAGAGATTCCACCAAAGGATAACTGCTCACGTTGTCGTGCCGGAAAGTATTGTCCACTCCCTGGTCATTCAGGAAATAATGTTCAAGCTGAACGTGAATGGCAAGGCCCAGAAATTGTTGATAAGCGACAAAATAAGAAAAATCCAGCAAAAAAATGAGTCTACTATTCTTGCTGAATCGCAGTCGCTGGAAGTATGAGATATTCGCTCTCTAATTCATCTTCAACTTCTGAATCAATTTCGAACTCTTCCAATTCTGGTAAACGCTGAGCCCTGTGGTAAATCTCTCTCAGTGTTTGGTCACTAATCTCCAGATATACTCTGGTTGTTGCGATACTTGCATGCCCTAATAATCTCTGAATGGTAACTAAATCTGCACCACGCTCAAGCAATCCTGTCGCGAATGTGTGTCGCAAAGTGTGAGGAGATAATCGCGCGCGGGGTATTTCAGCCTCATCAGCCAATCTGTCAATTAATTTCTGAATAGATCGAGGATTGATTCTATTTCCTCTGCTAGAAAGGAAGAGGGCTCTTTCCGAGTCTTCATTTTCTACCATCTTTGAGCGCATAGTTCTGATAGGATTCCATGCTTCAATTGCTTCGGTAGTCTTCTTGGTAAACAGAACCGTTCGGTCTTTTTCTCCCTTACCTCCGATTACAAGAGCAGATAGGTCTTCATGGTCAACATCATCGATGTCTAAATTGCATAATTCAGAGATTCGCAATCCAGTGTCTAACATTGTAGTAACTATTGGATGAGCTAATGGGTCTTCCATTCTGAGCGCCGCTGAACGAACTTTCAGTACCTCTGAACGACCCAATGGCCGTGGTAGAGGGCGTCGGCGCGCCGGTCTTTGTACCCATTCAGGAACAGAATATCCTAGCCATTTGAGAAGATGAGATACCGCCGCTAGTCTGGCGTTTATTGTAGCAGGACGCAA
>WTHI01000090.1:0-2902 GCA_011523185.1 Methanobacteriota archaeon | reverse complement strand
GGATTTGAACCTGCGAAGCACTACGCACTGGGACCTAAACCCAGCCCCTTTGACCGCTCGGGAACCCCTGCTTGTACTTTGGCCGTGAATTCAAGGTCAAGAATCCAACGGTAGTCAGTTCTAGGTCCAAAGAGGTGATAACGGGTACATTCGGCGAAGTGAATTTGGGGTGCACATGTCACGCATAGGTATTCTTGGACTAGGTAATTGGGGTACTGCCCTAGCAAAGGTCTGGTGTGAAGATGGTCACAATGTAATGGGCTGGACGGTTGAAGCCGAAGTATACGAGTCATTGATGACCAGCAATATCAATGAAAAGTACCTACCAGGACACGAAATTCCTACTCTAGATTCCACCATGGAGTTAGCCGATATAACCGATACTTGTGAGATACTAATTCTTGCATTACCCAGTGGTGTGATTCTATCTGTTGTAAATGACCTAATTCCTCATTTACGCCCATCGCATGTTCTAATTGATTTAGCCAAAGGATTGGCACCAACCTCTGAGAGTGAATCAGGAATGATTTCTCGTGAGATTGAAGACCGTCTTGCCGCTGCAGGTAAGTCCAATCCCGTGGTTGTTCTGACTGGCCCCACAATCGCTCCAGAAGTTGCTCGAGGAGTAATGACAACGGCCCTAGTTGCTTGTCATGATAGATCAATCGCCGATAGAATCGCAGAGCGTCTTTCGACTGAATCTCTGGTTCTTACCGCTACGAATGATGTCGAGGGTGCAGAATTATGGGGGGCATACAAGAACACGGTTGCTCTTGCTTGTGGTTTAGTTGATGGATTGAGAGATGGAATTGGTGGTGATAATCTCAAAGCGGCATTGGTTCTTGCTGGATTCTCGGAGGGAATTACTCTGCTAGATGCAATGGGTGCAAATGCCGGAACCGCCTTTGGACCTGCAGGAATTGGAGACTTGTACGTGACTGCAACTAGCCCTCGTTCAAGAAATCGGACGCTAGGGGAAAAACTTGGTTCCGGAAAATCTCTCGAACAGGCTCTAGCTGAGATGCACATGGTTGCTGAAGGAGTTAGAGCGACAAGGATGTTCCTAAACCGAGCAGAAAGATTGCAGATTGAGGTGCCTTTCCTTACCGCACTAGGTAATTTACTAGACGGTGATGAAGAAGTGTCAACTGCTGTTCGAAGAATGGTAGAAGCATACGAAGCCTGAATGATTATTTCGCCTTCTTAACACTCTTCAAGGCAGGGTCCTTTGAAATCAAAACATCACGCCAACGAGGTTTCTGAAAGTTAGCCGTGTCATCGATAAATCCTCTTCTGACTATCAATGATACCTGGTCAATCACAACAACTACAACGAACATTACGATAATCAAAGCAAGGACCTTGTCGTAGAGTTGGAATGGAGTAAGATAGTGATTCATGTACCATCCAATACCACCCGCTCCAACCAAGCCAATTACGGAGCCGTGCCTTACATTGTATTCGAACATGAATAAGGCTTGACTAATCAGAGCATTACTTGCTTCTGGTATCGCGAAAAATCTAGCCACCTGCCAGCGAGGCAAACCCATTGCACGGGCGACTTCCAAAGGTTCCTTACTAACGCCCTCAAGAGCCTCGTATTGCAATTTTCCTAGATAACCTACAGTATACATCGTCATTGCTAGAACACCCGCAAGTGGTCCTACTCCGACCACGATTACGAAAATAAGTGCCCAAATAAGAGAGGGTAAAACTCTCAATGCAGCAAGGATCTGTCTTGTTGATTGCGATAACCAATATGGGGATAGATTGCTCGCTGCCATAGCGGCTAATGGAAGAGATATTAGCATTCCAAAAATTGTCGAAAGGAATGCGATTTCCAAAGTCTGAGTCATACCAACAACCGCAGGACTGCACAGCATATCGGATTCAAATGTGCAGGGAGGATGTGTCCATCCAGCACGCTCGGTTAATACTGTGAAATCCGGAGGAAGAGCCTCTGAACCTAACTTGAGCAAATTACTCCAACCATCTACCAGTTTCCAAATGGTAATCTGGAGATGATTGGTGACTAGAATTGTGATTATCGCCAAAATAATCGATGTCCTAAGTATCGGACGACGAATAATTAGTCTAATCGAATCTGAAATTCTCTCATTCAAGAAGAGACCTCCTCAATAATTGGAAGCAACGAAGATTGTGCATCTTCCTCAAATGGTATCAATCGACGACCTCTCAATTGGTAAACGCGGTCACAGAAAGTTTTGGCTCGAACTGGATTGTGATCGACGATTAGAATCGCCATATTGTGTTCATCTGCCATGTGTCTGAATAAATCGATAATTCCTCTTGCTGTTTCTGCATCTAATTCACCTAGGCACTCATCTGCTAGAAGCAAGTCTGGCTCTTGCAACATCGCTCTAGCAATCGCAACTCTTCTTTGTTGTCCGCCGGATAATCGATTTACAGATTCTAGAGTTTTGTCGGCTAATCCAACCTCTTCGATTACTGAACGAGTTTCTTCCCTCATCTTCTTACTCGGAAGCGATAGTGCGGTTTGTAGGAAGTTTGCTCCTGCTAATGCACCCATCAATACGTTGTAACCAACGGTTTGATGTTGAACCAAACCAAGTCGCTGGGGGATAAGCCCAATTGCACCTTTCTGGGCCCTAGTATCTGCTGTACAACAGCATTCGACAGAGCCCGAAAGTGGACTGACCAACCCCGCAGCAGTTCGCAATAGAGTCGTCTTACCGATTCCTGACCTTCCGGTCAAACCAACGATTTCTCCGGCTCGGATTTCTAAATCAACAGATTCGAGAAGGGGGGACTCTAAGTCAAAACCAATCGCCGCATCTTCCAATTTTAGGCGAATTGGAGGTTGGTCGTCCATTTTATCCCCTCAAATTTGCTTCAATAGTTTACGAACTGTACTTGTCAT
>WTHI01000053.1:0-11449 GCA_011523185.1 Methanobacteriota archaeon | reverse complement strand
CGCTATCAGCGTCCTACCTGCCATCTTTAGGGCACCCTAAACTAACCCACTCGTTTCTTATTTATCTAATTTAGGAGTCCCTAAACTAACAATGTCGGTCTCAATTATGCCGCCGATAGCAATATTTCCTTAGTCCTTTTCGGATTTGTAATGGAGCGGGAACGTGTGCTTAGAATCTCAGTTCTTTTGACTATGTTTGTATTGTTGACTTTGTGGCTCCCATTGGATAATTTCGATGTGCATCTTGAAGACCCTCAAGAAAAACGGGAGCAGCTTGGCCCTGGAGGTCCTACGATAGAAGAACAATGCAGTACGATAACATTCGAAGATATGTTCGACTACAGCAGAGCAATTTTTCACATGACAGTGGATGATGATTGGAATTCTGCAGAAATTCAAGCCGTTGCGTGGGTAAATGGAACCTTAGCAGATGATGTCCGGCACAGTTTGGACCGATACATCGCTGCAATTTATCCGAGTGGAGATGATGAGTGGATATCAACGGATGAGAGAGAGGGTGTTCGTGCCATTGCTTCCGAATGTGTTCAATACACGCTTACTAGGATTGGGATGCGTGATGGTAGCCCTCACAGAGGCGGCGAAGGAACAGATTGGAAAAACACCTCTTGGACGGAAGATGAGGTTTTGGTGGAGGAGTGGAATCTTGTCCCTCCTAGACATTCTGAGTCGAGAGAATGTTCTAGTGTTGGAAGCAGTGCTGATTGCTACGAAGTTCCTGTCTATCCTGATAACGAGCGAGACTGTGATACTGAATTGGATGCATCAATTGGGGAGGATGAATGTAGATTGATGCTTTGGCTAAACGCTACCATGACAATATCCAGCATTAATAACCCAAGTGACTTCACCATAGCCTTCAACGCCTCAAACATTAGTGGTGCTGAATATCATATCACGTTCCCCACAACTGAGGGCTTGCGTATGGATATGTGGGAGGAATGTGAAGGACGGGACTTGCAAGCTGACGCGGATGACTTTGCTGGGGTTGCGCCTCTGAGAGGAAGTTGCGTTGGTGACGGTTCTAGTTTCCATGGAGTTAGTGAAAATGAAGATGGGAGCCTGACGTACTCCCTCTACCCGAATATGGCTCAATGGCCTCTGGGTGAAGACTTGTTCGCTGACTTTACAACTGCACCTATCCCAGTGGACGAACCACCTGTTTGGACTGATAATGCCCCAACTGATGAAGCGTGGTTCCCTCAGGCGAGCGGGGGGGCCCAGATCATCGCGGATTGGAATGATGTTCAACATTGGTTTGATGATGAAGCGGGAGTATCTAGTCTCGACGTTAACTGCAGGGGAGAAGCAGGATTAGCAATCACATACTCAAATCGAGAGTTATCGATGGATGTCCCAATAGACGAGGCTGGAGAGGTTACATGTGAAGCAATCGATAGTGTCGGCCAATCCTCCGGGAATAGAACTTGGTATGTGGGGGTACCATTCCAAATATCAACTACAAATGTTGACCTATCGGATCCACATCCAATCACTCTCTCTCCAACCACAGGATGGCCTGATTTGTCGGTTGAAATCGGATTTACTTCTAGTTATGGAATGGCTGGAACTTATTCCGACCCATTTTTACTTCAAGACTCTGAAGTTACTCAGGAAGTTGCTACAGTAGGGGTCATTCCAGGTCCTGCATATGTCTCGATAATAGTAACTGGAGATGGAGTATATACCATGCAAACGACTTATGATTTAGGAATTCAGAAGGCTAGCAGTGCTCCAATAATGACGGTTAATTCCGAAGGATGGGACGGTGATTCATGGTCGATGAGCGGTCAGTTTTCCGACCCTGATGGTGAGGCGGTTTTTTTCACTCTGATAATCGATGGTTCCTCGGTTGGTAGTATTTCAGTCAGCGGGAATATGTGGTCTACTCCTCAGATTGATTTCTCCATTTGGTCAGAGGGCGCCCATATCGTTGAAGTTCAAGCATGTGACGAATCTGGAATTTGTTCAAGTGAACAGCGTAGTGTAGACAATACTCACTTGTTCGTCAATCCAGAACCAGAACCTCAACCCGAACCATCAAAGGGAAACTCGTCAATTCTTCCCTCGATGGGATTAGGCGGTCTGATTATTGCGGCATCTGCCGCACTCATATACTCGGGCCGACGCGAATGAGGTCATGAGCTTCTCAGGCACAGTCGACAGAGAGTCGCACGAAGGGGGTCTTCTCGTTGCCTTTGAGGGGCGTGCACCAAGGCTGGGTGCTACTTTACGAATAATAGGTGGAAAGCCCATTGGCAAGGTGAATTCTGTAATCGGGGCTATCGATGGGGCCTATGTTCACATTCATCCAATCTCGGACGAAATAGAATCCTCCAACACCATAGGTTCGCCTGTTGAAATCGCCCCAAGGGAAAGGCGAGATAATCGAGGTCGTGGAAGAGATAGATACTCGAAAAGAGATAGTCGAGGTAATGACCGACGTGGAAGAAATGAAAACAAAAAAGGAGGAGACTGGGTTTGTCCAAAATGCAATAACTCCAATTTTTCCTTCCGAAAGAAGTGTAATCGCTGTGAAGCAGAACGACCTCGAGATGGCGCAAGTAAGTTTGAAAGAAAATTCGAACGAGGAGGAAATAATTCCAAAAAATCTGGAGATTGGACTTGCCCTAAGTGTAACAATTCTAACTTCGCCTTCAGAGATAAATGCAATCGTTGTGAAGCCCATCGACCTAGTTCTGGTGGCAAACCACAATCCAGAGGAGGAGGCAATGAACGCCGTGGCTCTAGACCTCAAGGAGGGCATTCCGGTCGTGGAAGAGGGCGGTCACCCGGCAGTGCTAGCAAGCCACGTAGATCTGGATTCAGAGGCCCTGGTCGAGGGGGTTCTAGGGGTAATCGACCAGGAAGAGGCAGCGGTAGGCGCTGAGTTTGGGACACCCCAGCATTCATTTTGTCTAAACCCGAGCAAGCCACATGGCAAACAAGGCGGATATGCTCTGGGAAGAAGTTCTCGAGCTTGAAGAGTCTGGTGAGAGGGAAGAAGCCCTCGATTTATGTCGCCAAATTACCCGTATGGAGCCCAACCATGCGGCCGCTTGGAAAATGACCGCAAGGATGACTCTACCAGCCGCAAGGAGAGGTGTGCAAGATATGCCTACTCTACCACAAGCGGCTAGTGCTTATGCCGCATTACAAAATGTCGTGAGGCTAGAACCAGGGGACGCAGAATCATGGGCAATCGGGGGGAATCTTCTGGTAGACCACCTCGGTATGTTAGAGGAGGCCCTAGGGTGGTGGCAGCAAAGAAGGCAGATTGACCCGAGCGATGTCACACCACTTATCGAACAAATCGCCATTCTTGTACGGCTGGGGATGTATTCTGAAGCTAGTGAATTGTTGGAAATAATGTTCGAATCAGAAATGGAACAACCAGACAGACAGCAACTGATGAATATGGATCGGGTTAGGCAGATGGTTGACAAGGCGGCCAAAATGGAGAAGGACGAAATATTCAGACCTCAGAATCCGAAGCATCCTAGATGGGAAATAATCGGTCGGATGAAAACTAGGAAACCCCTTTCAGACACTTTCTTCTTGTTTACTTTTGTAGCGCCGATTGTATTCTTGATGGGTACTGTAGCCATGACTTTACTTGGGGGAAGTCAATTTGGCTTCATTTTGGTGTTTGTAATCATTCTAGGGTTATTTATGGGAGTGAGTAGGGCTGCTGCTGGATTACTGCACAGACTCAATCGACACGCCCTTGACCTAGAGAGGGCGATTGATGTTGAGGCTACTTCTGGAAAGGTCTGTGTGCCAGCCGAAATTCGAGGTAGTAAACTCTACAATCATACGATTGGAAAACGAAGTACTGCTTTCCAGGATAGGCATTCAAAAATTATTGAATCTGACGAGATTATTGGTCAAAAGTGGAAACCAAACTTGCCCGATTTTTCTAACACAGAAAATTGGTGGGCAGAGGATGATGAATCAGAAGATTGACTCTGAATTATTTCTCATGTGCCTGCAGAATAATCTTCTAGATAGGCTAGTTGCTCATCTGTCAAACTATCAATGCTAATTCCTTCGGCTGTGAGTTTTAATCTAGCCAATTCACTATCTTGTTCGGCACTTATGTCGTAGACGATGTTATCGTATCCCTCTCCCTCAGCGGCTAGTCGGCAAAGTGCAAGGAATTGGTTAGCGAATGACATGTCCATCACTTCGCTTGGATGTCCTTCTGCTGCGGCTAGGTTAACCAGCCTTCCACGCGCAAGCAGATGAATGGTACGTCCATCTTTGAGTTGGAAGGCTTCGTTATCTTCTCTAATCGTGTAAATCTTCTCGGCCCTTTCTTCAAGATGTGCAATGTTGATTTCGCAATCATAATGACCGGTGTTACAAACAATTGCTCCTTCTTTCATAATATCAAAATGGCGACCAATAATGACGTCTTTCATCCCTGTTGCTGTGCAAAATACGTCTCCAATCTTCGCTGCATCATCCATTTGCATGATGCGGTATCCATCCATGACCGCTTTCAGGGCAGCAATAGGATCGACTTCTGTGACAATAACATTGGCGCCCATACCACGGGCACGATTAGCTAGACCCTTGCCGCAATGTCCGTATCCAGCAACAACGAAAGTTTTGCCTGCGAGTAAAACACTGGTCGCTCGGATAATCCCATCGAGTGTTGATTGTCCGGTTCCATGTACGTTATCGAAGTCCCACTTGGTCGATGCATCATTGACTGCAATGACTGGATAGAGAAGTTCTCCTGCTTCTCCCATGGCTCTAAGTCTGTGAACACCGGTAGTAGTCTCTTCAGTACCTCCAATCACACCTTCTGCTAGTTCTGGAAATTTACTGTGCACACGATAAATTAAGTCTGCACCATCGTCTAGAGTCAGTGTTGGATTAATCTTCAGAGTACGATCAATGGATTGGTAGAACTCTTCGGTATTTTGACCATACCAGGCATGTACATCATAGCCTTCAGATGCAAGCCAAGCTGCTACATCATCCTGTGTGGAAAGAGGATTACAACCAGACCAGGATACCTTGCCACCTGCGGCTTCAATGGTCTCAATTAACACAGCAGTTTCCTTGGTGACGTGCAAGCACCCTGCGATTCTTTGGCCCGCCAGAGGTTGTTCTTTCTCGGCCTTGGCCCGCAATGCCGCTAAAGCCGGCATTCTGCTTCGGGCCCAGTCTACCTTTAGCCCACCAGCCTTCGCCAAAGAAAGGTCTGCCACAGTGTATGTTTCACTCGTGTCCATGACCTAGGGCGGCCACCAAGAGGCCTTCAAGGTGCGTTTTGAGCATCCCCCTTTCGAGGGTCTACTCAGTTGCCGCCGCCTTTCCCTTGTTGGGCATAATATGCTGAGTAATACTGCTCGGCATATTGCCTCGCAGTAGCCTCGTCATAGCCTTGGCCGACCATCTGTTGTACGTATGCTTCGACAGGGTCCATTTGCTCTACACCACCAAACTGTTGTACAGTGTCTTGACCATCATCTGACTTGCCTCTCGATCTAAGAACTAGAGTTACACCAACAATTGCTAGAATCAAGATAACTCCGATAGCAGCGAACATGATGACATCAGTACCACCACTATCTGACACACAACCATCAGCTGAAGGATTCAGGGCACATGGGTCACTTGGTCGAGGGAGTAAGTCGATTGTGAATTCGTTATTCAACTCATATCGGTCACCCTCTACAACTCTCCAATATACCGTGACCTGCTTTCCGGTATTCTCCAAGTAAAGGTCTGCAATGTTGAGAGTGATTGTGAAGGTATCACCGTCTCCAAGTAAAGCAGGGCCTGTTGAGTTATACTTTCCTAGCGCCTTCTGAGTTGCCTTAGGAGATGGAGTCAAATCTAGAACCGATGGGTCCAATGCTACCTCAATCAAAACACCATTTTCAGCGCCCGAGGTCACAACTCCATTGATTGTGACCAAATCCTCACTTTGAGAATCTGTTGAACGAGGTGAAGTAATATCGACAACTGGCGGGTCATCTCCGAAGTCTTCTCCGACCACAATGAAGTATATTCGTGCCTTATCTGATTGTTTCCCAGCACGATCGTATACAATCAATTCTAGCCGAATTTGATTCTCCAAAGTTCCATCACTGGTCATGTTTCGGAATACATAATTCCACATGTCACCACCAGCTGCGTTAGGCACTTGGAAAGTGTGGCCTTCTAGAGTTGGATTTGTAGAATCTACAGGATAATCGAAGAATACTCTGTACTCAAACATCTCAATGCCTCTCTCACCCTCTGGCGCGTCATCATCAGAGCTTGCTGAAGAATCGAAGGACAAACTGATGTCGCCGCTGTCGGTCAATCTAACTCGATAAATAGGCCAATCCACACCGCCGACTGTCTTGGTTCCATCAAGGCTGACAAACTCCTCTGTGACGTCGTCTTCGATTAGTTGTAAGTCTGCGTTAGGTCGGAACTCATCAGCTAGTGTGTCGTCGGTTACGAGATGAATGTAAGTGATTCGTGTATGACCGTCTTCATCGTGCAAATACAATGTCAGAAGCCATTCTGCTCCTATTCTACATCCTGTGGAGGAACTAGTATCACCAACACAGAAATTACCCAATGCTGGTATGCTAGGACTGATTTGACGGGAATGACTGATTTCGCCATAGTCAATTATCTCTCCTGACCATCCTGTAACTGATTCATTCATGTCTGTGGATTGTAATGTCCAATCAGCAGTAATGCTATCGGCTAAAGATGAATCTGAAGTCAAGAATGAGAAATCGAGTTCGGAGTTCGACTTGATGTACATGGTTGCATAGGCACCTGTTACTGTGTCAATCGAGGGTGCTTCACCATTCACTGTGAGGTCAAATCCATCCCCTGCAATTCCGAATTCAGTAGGATAAGGAGTTACGTGATAGCCCAACATGTTGGATAGTAGTGGCATAGATGTTCCACCAAATGGTTGAGAGAAGCTTGGGTTCTCTACATCTAGGGTAGTCACAATCATTCCACCTGCACCACGGTTACAAATCGAAAGTAATGACTGTGAATCGAATGATTCGCTTCGCATTAATGTGTGGAAGGTTCCGGTTGGATCGCTAATTCGACCTCCACAGACTTGTGGAATTTGGTCGAATTGTACCTGTGCAGTATCAAGTCCTGCCAAAGCAACGTAAGATCCGCCATGAACACCTGCAAAGGCTGCAGTATCGACGTTCGTCATCAATGGGTGGTAAGCATCGACAATCACTAGGTCGTCGTTTGTAACTGTGTTATTCCATTGATTTCGCATTGCGATATCCATTCCGAAAGGTAGTCGATTTGGCTGGTATTCGTTGCGATATGGCCCTAGGTGAATCTGAACAGTTCCTCCATTTACCATGTATGCTTCTAGAACTTCGGTAACCGATAGACCATCAGATTCCCTAGTGGATGCGAGGGTCTCGTAGTATTCTCCGTACTCGACGTTGTAATCGGTCTGCCATGGTAGCAATATCTTCTCGTAATGTGACATCCAATTTTCTGTTGCGTATCTATCCCAATCGCTTACCGATAGTTGAGTGTATGTCATACCCATCGATTCTAGGTCCTGCTTTACCCTCTGCAAACGATTCTGGTCGGTAGGGTTAGACAGAATCGCGACGTCAACAGTGTCAAAGAATTCAATCTCGAAGAATCGATCGTTTCCTGATGGGTCTCCGTCTTCAGTCAATATCGCATAGAAGCTGATGTTGTATTGGTGACCGTCATACCATCCATTGTAAGGCGCGGTCCAATTAGCGAAGTCTCGAGCGTGAGGTTCAAGATCGAACGGCCCATTATCGGCCGCTTGTTCGTAGACTGTCTGACCTGTTGTCATATCTACAATCTTCATGTTAACCTCATATTCACCTGCAATTACACCATTCAGTAGAGGTACTGTAAATGAGTGCTGAGATACCGAATCGTATGTGTATACACACTTGTATGTAATGTCAGAGACACAATCAAGCACATTTGGTTCCATCAAGGTTATGTCGGCGCTCGCGATACTGAAAATAATCTGGGTATGATTATTCGCGGTTGTGATCTCTGATTGATTGAACCAGGATGTTCCTTCAATTGTGTTGTTGAATAGAGTCGTAGTGTCTATTCGATAAATACCGGATGTAAAGTCGTGGGTTGCTACCGTGACGTCTTGGCGCTCTGAGGCATCCAACCCATTGATGTCATTGATGTAAGTTCCATCATCCTCGAAAGTGAATTCATCGATACGAATGTTGTCAACTGCAAATCCTGCAAGCCCGGCATTCCCATTAACCCCGTCGTCGTTTGATTGGAATCTCCATGTCAGGGTAACTTCTGACCCCGATAGATCTGTGCACTCAGCTCTCCACTCAAAGGTGTCATTGGAGGTCTGATTTAGCAGAGTGATGTGGGTCATATCAATTATGACAGATTTGACTAAGCTTTCGGAATCAAACCAAACTACCGACTCGTAACGATCGGAATAGTCACCCATATATTCTACTTCGTCAAGTCGTCCATTATTGTCGAAATCTTCACAGGCACCAAGGCCACTACCATCTTGGAAGGGCCTCAGTCCATTTTCGTTAAGATCGGTCCAGCTTCCCCATACGGTTCCACGGTAGATTTCTCCACCCTTGGACCATTCAATTTCTAGTCCAGCGGCATCGCGTATTGCTAGAATATTGCCTTGCTGGTCTGAAAGATAATCACCCTCTGCGAAGTAATCAAAGGTAAGGTAAGTGAAGTCGGTTCCACCAACAGCGACTTGGAAAGGATCGAGGGTTAGAGTCTCGTCCCAATTGTCACCGTAACCTGTGTCTGGGTCACCTAACCAATATGCAAACGAATTGAAGACTCCTCTGCTTTGTGGTAGCATTGGATGGTCTCCATTTGTATCATCTAATCGGCTTCCATTTTGGTTTCCATCATCTTCCCAAATCGGTTCTAATCCTGAGAAATCCTCTATGGCGATTAGGTCGGGAAGAGCGTTCTTGACTACAGTTTCCAATTGGAAGTCGGTCAAAGTGTTTCCATAATTCTGAACTCTAACCTCTATGTCACGATCTCCCGATGCATATCTCAATCCATTCTCAAGGCTAATCCATGGTTCTTCTGCAACACCAGGATCGAATAGGTTCTTGACAGTAATTTGGAATTTGACTTCGTCATTTGTTGCGTCTGCGTTGTTGAATCCGCTAGGATTGGTCAATTCAGTCTTGATGTAATATGTTCGGTTGTCAATGAAATCAGCAGTAAGTGAAACTTCCTCGGTAGCACCGGCTGCGAAGTTGGAGAATGACAGAGTTTGACTTACGACTTCTTCAGAACCGAATATAACATCGGTTTTGCGAATCGAGATATTGTCAAACGCGAACCCATCCAATCCAGTGTCCTGAGACGAACCGTCTGGACCAACGCTTCCCATCAATCCGCTTCGGAAGCGGAATCGGATGTCAATAACCTCACCTGCATATCGAGTAAGGTCGATCGCATTGTCTCCAGTGTAACTAGCCCAAGGTGTGATTGTATTTGTCGCAAAGTTTCCGTTGTATGTGTTGTATTCCGGATCATATCCGAATCCGTAAAGCCGCAGGTATCTCTCATTGTCCCAACCACCGGTGAAGAACACTTGTTCCCATCCGTTACCATCACTCCAAACTTCGATACCACAGGAATCCTCGTACAACCAACGCTCAACTACAGCATATTGCTCGGCCAAATACAATTCAAAGAATGCGGCGCTGCAGAACAGATCTAAGTCTAGATACGCCGCATCCGCACCCGTTAAGTCAACATTTTCGATAATGAATGCCTCATCCATGTTGTTGTAGTAACCAGATTCGTTGTCCTCGTTGTTATGGTCCATTCCGGCCCACATGTAGGTAGTGGGGTTTGTGTCGGCTTCCCACCAATCGTCCGTGGCTGTACCGTTTGAATCGGTAGATGCATTCCATTCCTCGTGCCATGAGGAAGAACCAGCAGCGTATTCCCCGGTGTATGATTTTAGGACAATCGTACAAGATGGGCAATTGGCATTGTCGATGTTGCCATCGAAGTCATTTGAATAGACAAGGGTGTCAATTCCATCGAGAACTTCCTTAACTTCTAAGTCGACATCAATTGAGCCAGAAATAGGGTTTAGACCTGTATTTTTCACTGTTAGGTTGACAAATCGGTTACCCTCACCAATCATTGCTGCTCCAGTCGCTGGATCATATGCCGCTGGTGCAATACTAACCTCTGTTATTCCAACATCTTCGTTGTCTAGACTGAGAACGGAGAGGAAATCACCAGCTCCGGCCCATCCTTGAGTATCGAGCCACATAGCGCTGTTTGCGAATCGGTATGATCTGTCTCTCTGTCCGATGGCTATCTCGTAAGCACTGTTCTCTCCACCTGCAAGTTGACCCGGAACTGCCATTGTAGGTCGGCGACCAACGTCAAAGGAAAGCGATGAAAGGTATCCATTGCCGTTGGGATTTCCTAGAATGATCTCTACTGTATTTACTTCACGTAGGTTGTCTACGAGCAGGTATGTTTGGTTCTGTGCACTTGAATCTTGCAAGCGAGTTAGAGTAACCTCTGTTGGAACAAAGAAATCCATTTTTCCATCTCTATTAACATCAGCAATGGTAATGGAGGCGCCTAAGTAGTCTCCCAGAAGGACATAATTTTGAGTGTCCCAAGATGAACCTGTACGGGTGGCATAGGATATATTTCCTGTAATTCCGTCAACAGCAGCGATTAGGTCTACCTCACCATCATCATTTGTGTCAGAAATATCGATTCCATACAATGGATAGTTGTGTTCTGCATCCAACTTGAAATTGTGTACGCCATTCGCGGTTGCATCTAATGGATTTGGATAAGTGCCAAGCGTACAGTCGTATTCAAGCACAGTCATATTATCATAGTGACCGTTTGAGAATCCAACACCAGTGTTGTATGGAGGTGAACGTAGCAGCCAAATGTCCAGATCTTCACAATCACCTAGAGAACCGCCTATTCCGCCTCCTAGAACATCCTCTCCCCAATGGCCCAGAATTAAGTTCGTGTACAATCCATTGGTCAATGGTACTGGAATTGTTTGTTGAGCAGTTATTTGAGTTGGATCAGGACCCTTGTATATGTTGATGTAGTTATTAGTGAAAGTGGGGTCTACTACATTCATGACAATATCTGCATCTCCATCTCCATCGATATCCTCGACATCCATGTCCTGAAGATATGGGTTGCTAACTGTAATTGCCTCTGAAGGATTCCAATTGTTGATTCTTTCATTACAATCTCCCCAAAGCACGGTAAGATTTCCGGGAACCATAGGCCCTCCGACGAATCGAATGTTTTGTTGATAGTAGACAACGTCGTTAACACCGTCACCATCTACATCCGCAACATAGACTCTAGTTCCGTCAGCTGTATCCCTGAATCCAGCGCGGAATGAATC
>WTHI01000051.1:0-3037 GCA_011523185.1 Methanobacteriota archaeon | reverse complement strand
AGGAACCAAAAGAGGAATAGAACGCCTCCTATCAGCGCAGATGCGGCAAAAATTAATTCTAAAGTTGAACCAGATTCACCAAAAACAAGTTCTACCAAATTGAAGTCGTCTATTGACACCATTGAATACTCCTCAAGAGCATATTGCTTTGATTGCTTCGCCGGAATTCGAAGCAAAATCAGACTTTGCCCCTACGTTTGAGCCATTCCGCAACAGCACGATCGAAGTTGGTAACGGGCCCTAGCGACAGTCCAGTAATTACGGCAGTGACTACTTTACGAGTGGTTGATGATGAGATGTACGGTTCAGTAAACGTCCAGACCAATAAAGCAAGTAGAATAATGACAATCGGTATCAACATCCTTCGAAGAAAAATATGGTACCCTCCAAGCATATCATATGCTGGATTGTTGATTACATCATCAACTCTGTCCGACATGCCCTTACTCGACAGGGATACACCTCAGTTGGCCAACCAGAATAGGGCAGCCAAGAAAGTTAGGGCTGTTGGACCTCCGTACATCAACGCCTTACTTGCGACTGGAGTATCATCTACTCTTCTCAATTCTCCAGTTTCTGGGTCTCGAACCAAAACAGTCTTTTCAGATTTGGAATATCTATCTGAAAATTCTTTGTGATTTCTGGCGACAAATATCAGGAAATATACACCTAATGCCAACATACCACTACCAGTACCTTGGAGAATAGCTGCCACTAGTGCAGTTTCTATTTCTGATGCAATGATTAATTGTGCAAATCCGGTAAGGAAGAAAATCAGAGAGTCAGCTCTTGCCATCGATAAAAGCGAAGCAGCCGGCTGTCATCAATCCTTTGCCGTCAGATATTAATCAAACAAGACTACTTGGTTTCTTTTCCCAAACCGCCCAAGTACCTCTAGCATGGGCTATTTTCTTTCCATTTTGGTCTGTGATTTCACCTTGTAAATGGGCTAAATTTCGACCCCTGCGGACTACTTCGCCAATCGCAGTAAGATGAGAACCGACATAAGCGGGTTCTAGATATGACAAATCCAGTTGTGCTGTGGCACACCACTCTTCTTTCGGTAAAGTAGTCACTAATGTCCCACCCATCGCTGTATCTAACAATGTAGCATGTAGTCCTCCGTGGGCTACACCTCCGGCGTTTAGATGATCTTCTCTAATCGTTAATTCAACCATACACTTACCAGGGGTAAATTCAGTTATTTCAAATCCTATTGTTTCGGCCAATTTTGTTAATTTAGGGACACTTAATTCATCGGTCATATTTCAGCCTCAATCATTGCTTGCAGCTAATCCAGTTTGTACCGACCACAACCTAGAGTATAGTCCGGCGGCATCAACCAATTCCTCATGCTTTCCTAATTCAGTAATCTTGCCAGAGTCTAAGACTGCAATCTTGTTTGCATTTCGAACCGTGGAAAGGCGGTGAGCGATGATGATGGTTGTTCTATCTGTGGAAATTCTTTCAATTGAACGCTGCAATGCTGCCTCTGTCTCATTATCGACATTGCTCGTTGCTTCATCGAATACTAGTATTGGTGCATCTTTCAGCACCGCGCGAGCGATAGCCAAGCGTTGACGCTGGCCGCCAGAAAGTCTGTGCCCATCCTCGCCTATATCGGTCTCCCATCCCTCTGGAAGTTCATTGATGAAATTAGTAGCCTCTGCTATAAGAGCCGCTTCCAATACCTCTTCCTCACTAGCACTAGGCCTTCCATAGAGGATGTTTTCTCGTACCGTGCCAGGAAAAAGAGTGGTATTTTGTGAAACTAAAGAAATTGAGCCTCTTAGTGAGGCTAATTTTAGTTCCTTAACATCATTTCCATCAAGACTGACCGAACCTTGCAGAGGATCGTGGAAGCGAAGAAGTAGACTGACAAGAGTGGTTTTCCCTGACCCTGTGCTTCCAACCAGTCCAATGGTCTCTCCTGCCCCAATATTGAGAGAGACTCCATCGAGAACAGATTCTCTTTCGGGATAAGAAAACTCAATGCTGTCAAAGGTAATCTCTCCCTTCGTCTCATCCAATTCAATATCGCCTTCAACTAGACCGATTGGAGTATCCAGTAGATTCAGAACTCTGTCAGTTGATGCCATAGCCCTCTGATACAAATCGAAAGTTTGGCCGAGTCGAGTCAGGGGCCAGAGTAACCTTTGGGTGATGAAGACGATTATCGAATAAGCTCCAATTGACAATTCGCCCTCAAGAGCTAACCAACCGCCGACCAACATATTCGCTGTAAAGGCAAATAAAATCGCCATGCGAATTAGAGGGACGAATGAGGCAGAAAGGCGAATTGCATCTCTATTTGCATCTCTATATGAGCGAGAGGCCACTCCTACTCGCTCAACCTCTCGCTCCTCTGCGGTGAATGATTTGATTGTGGTAATTCCACTCAAATTGTTATTCAGCAGTGCATTCAGGTCACCTACTTCTTTGCGAACTTTGGCGTATCGAACACCAATTCTACGCTGAAACATAAACGAGCCACCGACAATTATTGGGATTGGCAATATTGCATAAATCGCCACGGAAGGTGCTAGAATCAACATCACACCTCCTACTACAACAACCGTTGTCGCAACCTGAAGCAGGTCATTGGCGCCTTGGTCAAGAAATCTCTCAAGTTGATTGACATCATCATTCATTATTGCCATCAAACCGCCAGTGGTTTGGCCGGAGAACCATTGCATCTCCAGATTTTGAATATGCTCATATGCATCCATTCTAAGTTCGTGCTGAGCATTTTGGGCAAGATTTCGCCATAATACTCCAAACCAATATTCGAAGAGAGATTCAAGGACCCAAATTACTACCGTAAGAGCAACTAATATCAAAAACTGATCATAAGGGTCTGGATAGCCAAAATCAGCAAGCATAGAGTCTTCTTTGTACGTTACAACGTCGATAGCCATACCGATTAGAATAGGCGGTGCTAGATCCCAAAACTTGTTCATGATTGAACAAAATGAGGCGAGCCATACCTGCCATCGATACTCCCTCAAGTGCCCTAACAAGCGCAATAGAGGGTGGC
>WTHI01000063.1:0-3059 GCA_011523185.1 Methanobacteriota archaeon | reverse complement strand
GCCTGAAGCTCGTGGAAGGTAATGTCAAGCACAGCATTTTCAGACTGCTTTGACAGTAGTAGAACTATCTCGGCCTCTTTTGCTTCGGTGAAGAAAGTCCTCCACCTTGCAGATGAATCATGTGCTGCCATCGTCATAGTTTTCACCGCCGGGCAACAGAAGTGAAAATCCGTAGTCTATGAACAAAGCGGATAGTTTTCTGGACCCCCCTGTTTCCACTGGAAGTTTTCACCGCAAGACGTCGTCAAAATGTAGGCTTGAGCGCTTCCATTGCAAGAATTTCTTCAGTTTGCCGAAGCCCATAGGAAAACAACCTTGGGATTTGTTCAAGCACCGCTCCACAACCCCCCCTTCATGGAGCATACGCGCTCGGGAAGTGATATCTTAGTTCGTATCGACCCTGGTGAAGAAATCCATGCAGCATTGAAGAAATTGGCTGATGACCTTGGATTTGATGCGGCGGCTATTACCAGCGGAATTGGCCGGACACGTGAAAATCAATATGGTTACATGAATGAAGAAGGAATTTACAAGAGGAGATTATTGGATTCTCCATCAGAACTGGTCAGTTTATCGGGCAATATTGCACGAACAGAAAATGGAGATGCTTTCACTCATATCCACTGTTGTTGGTCTGATGATGATAATAATGTACACGCAGGACATATGTTTGAATCAACAGTTCATGTTGTTGCTGAAGTACATGTCAGAGTAATGGAACACGCAGTGATGACTCGTTGCCCTCTTGCTAATGCAGAATTACTGGGTCTAGAATTTGACTGAAATTTCTCAAGGGCTGGTCGTCATGAAAATTCTCTTTGCTCATGGTTTAGAAGGTAGTCCGAATGGATCTAAGCCGACATGGATGAAGGAGAGTCTTGGTTGGGAAATAATATGCCCAGAGATGAGTAACAATGGTTGGACTATAGCAGACCAAACAGAAGTCATCGCAGAGGCCATCTCAATGAATGAAGATATTGATGTCATAATGGGCTCATCGTACGGGGGGCTGGCTATTGCAAATGCTTCGCAAAGATTTGCTGAGCGTAATCTGAGGTTGGTTTTGCTCGCACCTGCATTTGGGCTTGCAGAAAATTTTCGTTCGATTGCTGGTGAAGAGGGTTTGATTGAATGGGAAAATACTGGTTCTCGCCAGTATTTCCATCATGGATTCGGACATGAGGTAGAATTCGGTTGGGATTTCATTACATCAGCTGATGAGATGTCCTGGCCCAACCTCCACCATCCCACAATAATTCTTCATGGAAGCCAAGATGATATCGTTCCAATAGAATCTTCACGAAAGGTATTACAATCCAATGAATTAGTAGAACTGATAGAAGTCGAAGATGGACACAGATTAGCAGATTCTCTGCATTTCATACCTCTAGCAGTGCAGAGAGTTCTTTCTCGTTAACTGATTAATGGGAACCGAGGAAGTACTCGCCAATTTCTGGATCTGTAAGAATGTGCTGTGCATCTCCGGTATGGACTACTTTACCACTAGCGAAAATGTACCCTCGGTCAGAACGAGCGAGGCTCAATCTAGCATTCTGCTCTACGATTAGTACAGTGATTCCTTCTTCTCTCAAGGCATCGATTCTCTCGATGATTTGTTGTTGGTAAAGAGGTGAAAGTGCGGCGGTTGGCTCATCGAGTAGGAGGAAAGTTGGATCGGAAATTAATGCACGTGAAATCGCCAACATTTGTCGCTCTCCACCTGAAAGTGATGCCGCCAAGTCGTGGGTGCGCTGTTGCAAATCAGGGAACATGTTGAGCGCGCGCTCTATTCGCTCGGCGAGAATAGCAGAAGGCAATTTGTTCCCGCCCATCTGTAGATTTTCATGAACAGTCAAAGATGGGAATACATTGTTCACCTGAGGGACGTAAGCAATACCTCGGTTGACTAACTGGTCTGTTCTCCAGCCTGATACTTCTTCACCTTCGTGTTGGACTGTTCCGGAATAATGAGTCGCGATTCCAAAAATTGTCTTGATGAGAGTCGATTTACCACAACCATTCGGACCGATGATAGTTACGAATTCGCCTTTATCTACGTACAAGTCGATGTCGTATAGGATTTGAACTGAGCCGTAACCACAGTTTAGTCCATTGATTTCTAGAACCTTTTCGCTCATTCTTCTTCACCTCCGGACTCATCACCTGCGGCACCTAGGTATGCTTCGATAACCTCACGGTTGCTACGAACTTCGTCTGGAGTTCCAACCATCAGAATCTCTCCTTCGTTCATTACAACGATTCTGTCGACTCCTTGCCTGAGGATGAAATCCATATTGTGTTCAATGATTAGAACCGAGATTCCAGTTTCATCTACGATTTGTCGTAGGTTGTTGAATATCTTCATCGCTAGTGGTCCCGCTACACCAGCCACCGGTTCATCGAGTAGTAGCAACTTAGGGTCGCCCATCATCGAGCGTCCAATATCTACTAGTTTTGATTGGCCTCCTGAAAGCTCGCTCGCCAAGTTATGAGCCATATGTGGAACTTCTAACTGCTCCAAGACATCATATGCGCGAGCGAGACGTTCTTCCTCAGCAGACGAAGAAAGTTGCAGAATGGACGCAAATGGATTAGGTTTGAATTGGTCTCTTGGTGGCACCAGTAGATTCTCTATTACGGTCATTTGTCGCCATAAGCGAGTGTGCTGGAAGGTTCGGGTAAATCCAAGGTTTTGGATTTGGTCGGGCCGCATATTCGAAGCATCCTTACCGAAAATTTCGATATTTCCTGCGGTCTGATCTAACAATCCACTAATGCAATTGAATGTGGTAGATTTGCCACAACCATTAGGGCCAATCAATCCGATAAATTCTCCAGGGCCGACTTCGAAAGATACGTCCTTTACAGCGACTAGACCGCCGAACTCCTTTCGGAGATTTTCGACCTTCAGTACCGGTTCACTCAACGGACTCACCTCCATTAGGGCGTTCAGGTCTAACCGGTACTTCTGGAAGTAGACCCTTAGTGTTGAACTTCAATGAGAATAGCATCAAACAGCCAATCAAGAAGAGTTTGAAGTAAAGCATGTCAGCCGATAC
>WTHI01000099.1:0-3067 GCA_011523185.1 Methanobacteriota archaeon | reverse complement strand
ATGGAACCGATAATGTGGCTCGTCCTGATTCTTGCAACTGCCGTTTGTGCCTACATGGCTTGGAACATTGGAGCGAATGATGTAGCGAATGCGATGGGGACTTCTGTTGGTTCCAGAGCATTAACTCTGAAGCAAGCGGTAATTATTGCTGCAGTCTTCGAATTCATGGGTGCATTCTTTGCCGGAGATGCTGTTACTGATACGGTAAGGAAAGGAATCCTCTACTTTGATACAGAGGCGGATTACTTCAATGCGGCTTTCACTAATGATCTGATGTACGGATTCATTGCGGCTATGATGGCGGCAGCGGTTTGGATTACAATCGCAACTAGATTTGGATTGCCTGTGTCTACTACACACTCAATAATTGGAGGAATTGTAGGAATCGGATTAGTCCTCGAAGTACAATATGATGCATCTCTTATCAATTGGGAAAAGTTGACTGAAGTTGTTTTGTCTTGGGTAGCAAGTCCGTTAATGGGTGGTTTGCTTGCTTTCTTCACATTCTTCATTGTCCGTGCTACGATTTTAGAAGCTCCAAATCCTATTGAAAGAAGTAGATGGATGGCTCCGCTTATGGCACTACCAACCTTTTTTGTGCTTGGTATTGCTTTACAATTCAAGGCTCTGAAGGGCCTAATTGCTAGACTCGAAAGAGAAGGCGTAATCGCGGATAAGTACGATTGGTTACCGGTCAAAGAAAATGGTGTTTGGAACCCAATGGCGGAAAATGCATGGATTCCATTCAACGCGATTATGGTTGCTTTAGTGATTGGAATTATTGGTTCAGTAATTCTATACTGGGTCCTCAAGAATTACGAATTCCAAGGAGAAGGATTTCACGGTGTTGAGAGAATCTTCGTTTGGCTACAAGTCATTACTGCAGCATACGTAGCATTCGCTCACGGAGCAAATGACCGATCCAATGCTATCGGACCGATGGCTACCGTCTACGAATTACTAAACTCAACACCAGGAGAATTGGCTGGAAAGGTAGACGTTCCACTTTGGCTAGTATTGCTTGGTTCTGCTGGTATAGCAATAGGTGTAGTAACATGGGGTTGGAGAGTTATGGAAACTATTGGCCACAAAATTACTGACATTACTCCAACCCGAGGATTCGCAGCAGAGTTTGGTGCAGCTACTACAATTCTAGTATTCTCAATGCCATTCCTTGCAGTCCCTGTATCCACAACCCACACATTAGTCGGAGCAGTTGTTGGAGTGGGTCTAGCAGGTGGAGCCAAAAATGTAGATTTCAGAGTTTTTGGTAAGATTTTCGCCTCATGGGTGGCGAGTCTTCCTGCTGCTGGATTCGGAGCAGTTACCCTATACGTCGCTATGGGAAGTACTGCAATCAATCTAATCGTTGTATTACCTATCGCATTTGCTGCAGTAGCATATGTCCTCTGGGTCACTAGAGATGAAGAGATAGTAATCGAGGATGCGTTGGCTGATGTTGGAGGAGATGGAACAAAACAGCCTACTGTATTCGAGTTGTTCCACAAGCACGCAGAAGCAGTAGAAGTGACTGTTGACCACATGCTGACTGCTGTAGATAAGGCGACAAAGGGCGAAGATGCATCTGCAGAAATTCAGGCAACAATAGATGCTGAGTTGGCTGCAGACGAAATAAAGAACGCGCTAAGAGAAAAGGTCAGTGCCAGAGAATGGAAATTACTGATTGACTCTGATGAGTTCCTATTCATGCTTGGTAGACAAGATAGAATCGCAGACTATGCCCAGAATGTTGCTGAGCAACTCTCTTTCAGACCACTCTACGATAATGATGAAGCAAGGCAAATGGTCATGGAAATGGCAGAAGCAGTCCAGAAGACGGTTGCAGTCTACGAGGACACTGTGCTCCACCTACGTGATCTAACTCTATCTGGCTACACTAAAACAGGTCGGGAAGAACTGCTGAAGTATGTTCAGGAGGTTAACCTCGCAGAACATGAGGCTGATCTCGTTGAAAGCAACGCTGCAGGATTTGTGTTCAGAACTGGAGAAGAAGATGCTCTAGCAGCAGTTCACATGTATCGTGTATTGCAGAGACTGGATGATGTAGCCAATGCCTGTGAGGAAGCGGCTAACGCATTCCTACCTATCGTGTATCAATGATTGAGAATATCATTGTACACCTGGGTGCAAGCCAACCTTTTCATCCGCGAGGTCTCTGACCTTGTTGAGGAAAGGCTCTGCTACATACCAAGCACTAAATCCAGCTAACAAGCCGGTGAACAAGTCCCAAATGTAATGCTGCTTGGTTGTTAGAATACTGATTGAAAGCAATACAAACTCTACCCAAAGGATAGTCAGGAAGAGTTTGCGAGCTGTTGTGTCGGAGTAAGATGATTGTACCCACCTAGTAATTGCTCGGGCTAGAAAATAGGAATGCGCGATATGTAAACTCGGCCAAGCATTCCATGGATTATCCATGAAATGCATTGATTCGAATAACGCAACTTCCCATCCAGCGAGTGAATCAAAGTCGATTTGATCTCTCATATCGATCTCTGCGGGAAGTGTGATGAAAATAACCGAACAGAGAAGTGTGACTATGGATAACATCTGCACTCCAGAAATCAATTCCAACCTGTGTCGGTCATCCATCGGATTAGTCAACAATGTCGCAGGGTAGAATAAGTAGAGAGCCATATATGGTGCAATCATCCACCCGATTACTGGAATTTGACGATCTAGGGCGATTTCGGGATCCCAAACTGTGGTAGCGAATGTCTCGGCCCAAATGTTTGTTCCAAAGTATGGAACTGCGACCGCGACTACACCGAAAATCAAAACCATGACTCGGAAAAGATGACCACCTAGAGCCTCTCTATGCTTCCAAGGGATTACCCAAACATATGGCCAAGGTGTGAGTAATCTATCCCGAAGAGTCCATGCGCGACCTGATTGCACGAATGGTCAAGACAAAGAGTAGTCCTTGAAAGGCTCGGGAGAAGGTTTTGGGGACCAAAATGAGGGTTTAGCCTAATGTCGCAGAACATTCTTTGCACTTCTTCCAATCAATTTCTACATCTGCGCCGCACTCAGGACAGAGGCCTGG
>WTHI01000114.1:0-3111 GCA_011523185.1 Methanobacteriota archaeon | reverse complement strand
TTTTTGCTGAGAGAGTTGAAGTTACTGCAGAATCGATACCACCAGATACTCCGATTACCAAAGTGGAAATGCAGTTACTTTCTGCATAATTCTTAATCCAATGAGTGATGTCATTGGCTAAATCTTGGTATTGGGTAATATAATCACCATCCTCAATATTCGTTTGCTTCAAAACCCGTATTGTTAACAATCTCAATGATTTCTTGAATAGATATTTCATCCGTGGATACTATGACTCCGGAGTTAGATTCATGTGATATCTCTGCTTGAATTACGCCTGGGGTATTTGCTAGCACATTTGTTACTCTTCCTGAACAGCCGCCACACGTCATTCCTGAAATTGCCACATGGTGTGTAATTTGACTCATGGTTCGCCACGTAAGCCCTGTGATTTGAAGTGTCGCATTTATAGAATCATACACCTGGTTTCCAACTCTTTAATCGTAATGAGTTTCCTAAGACGCTGACAGAAGACATGGACATCGCTGCAGCAGCAAAGGCTGGTGGCAGAAGAACTCCGGTACTCGGAAATAAAACTCCCATTGCTAATGGGATTCCTAGAACGTTATACATGAACGCCCAAACGAGATTTTCTCTGATTTTTTTCATTGTCGTGCGACCCAAATCTAAGGCTGCAACCGCATCGGATAGATCGTTTCGTACAAGAACTATGTCTGCACTTTCCAGGGCGATCTCACTCCCTGACCCCATAGCGATACCAACATCGGCTATCGCCAATGCCGCTGCATCGTTGATTCCATCTCCTATCATGGCAACTGTTCCATTCTGCTGCAAATCCCGAATGTATTCTGCCTTCTGATCGGGCTTGACTCCAGCAATTATGTTCTCTATACCAACTGAATCAGCCACGCTATTTGCTACCTCGATTCGATCACCTGTCAACATTACTACATCGATTCCATTCTTTCTCAGTTCGTCTATCGACGATTTTGAGGTGTCTCTAATCTTATCGAAAATTTCGATCCATCCAAGAATAACATCATCCTTAGCGACCAACACTACAGTAATGCCATTCTCGGCTCTATTGGCAAGTTTCTCATCCAATTTATCTGAGATATCAATACCTGAACTACGCATCAAATCCACATTCCCGATTCTTACTTGATGCGAACCTAATTTACCTGACAGCCCTAACCCTGGTTGTGTTTCAATATCATCAATTTTCAATCGAGAATAATCACTTCTGTCACATTCATGATGAATTGCGCTAGCGATTGGATGTGTCGATTCAAATTCAAGACCTGAGGATATTGAGAGAATTTCCTCCCTATCTCCCTTCAGAACATTCACACCCTTGACAACAGGGCTGCCTTCTGTTATCGTTCCAGTTTTATCCAATACCACCACCGTAGTGGAGTGGGACTTTTCCAATGCTTCAATTCCTTTAATCAACAGACCGAACTTAGCACCCTGACCGGTGCCTACAACAAGCGCTGTTGGGGTTGCTAGCCCCAAAGCGCAGGGGCAAGCTATCACCAGGCTACTCACTAAAACCATGACTGAAATCTCTGCCGAAGACATAGAAGACTTGGTTGCTAATTCGTCGGCAAATATTAGCCAAAAAACAGAAGCTAAAATTGCCAATGAAACGACTACCGGGACAAAAATTGCCGATATTCTATCGACAAGCCTCTGGATCGGGGCTTTTCCATTCTGTGCCTCATCAACTAGCGTAATCACCTTTGCAAGCATTGTTTCTTGGACAAGTGAATTTGTCCTAATGACCAATGTGCTATCCATGACAATTGTACCTGCTACCACTGTATCACCATAGGTTTTCATTACAGGATAGGATTCGCCAGTCATCATTGATTCGTCAAGCAAAGCTGACCCTTTTTCGACTACGCCGTCTAGAGGTATAGTGTCTCCAGCGAGAACTCTCAAAACGGAACCCTTCGGGATATCGCTAACCGGCATAAGCAAAATAGTTCCATCTTCTTGAATGATGCTGGCTTGTTTTGGTTGTAATTTCATCAAACCATGTACCGCATCTGTTGCCTTCAGTTTAGCTTTAGATTCAAGATAATTTCCAAGTAAAACGAATGAAATAATGAAAGATGCACCATCGAAAAACACATGGCTGGAGTTTTCGAAAAAGACACTACTAGGGAAAATTAGCGGAGACAGAGTAACAGCACAAGACCATATCATCGCGACGGATGTCCCTAGGTGAACTAAGACGTCCATATTTGCGGTCCCTCTGAGAATAGATGTCCAGGCTCGTCGATGAAAATCTGCCCCAGAGTATGAATAAATCACGAGAGAAGGTATCATCGCGAGGGTTAGCCGAAGATTAAGAGAACCAATTGTCCCGAAGTCTTCGATAACCATTGTGAGGAAGAATACCGGAATACTCAAAGAAAAAGCACCAATTACTCGATTTAATTGTTTTTTTACACTTTTTTCATTTTCTTCGCGTACACTAAGAGGGGAGGCCAATTCCTTTGCTCCAAATCCCGCACCTTCTATCACCTTGACGCATGTTTCGGAATCAAAATCTGTAATTTCACGTGAAAATAGAATATTCACTTTTTCCATCGGGAGGTTTACCGATGCGTTTTCTACAAAATCCAACTTACTCAAAACACGTTCCACAGAAGCAGCACAAGCAGCACAAGTCATTCCGCTGACGCTCAACGAGAGAGTTTCTTCAGTCATTTCAGTCATCTCGATTTGTACAACAATCCATTAACTGCCAATTACCCTCATCGAGAGTTACACATCCACATCCACAAGTGCATATCCAGCCGACTGGATCCCAGCCCTTACCTCCTTCTGACCGAGCATAAATTCGCCTCATTTTGCAATTACATTCGCAGACACTAGCAGTGATGCGGGGCATTAATCTGGCGATTAATGTAGTCAATATAAACCTATTTATTGACTACAATAAATACTGCAATCGGTAATTGGATTTGATAAGCAGATTTGCCTGACTCGCCCCTCAAGTTCAAGACAACATCTCAGTTCGGGTTTTCTGATGGTAGTGCCCACACAAGCAGGTGACCTTGATCCGGTCGCCCTAGAGACAGCCTTGATGCAAACCTGGAGCGATGAGAATACATTCGCCCAGAGCATTGAGGAGCGCCG
>WTHI01000100.1:0-3129 GCA_011523185.1 Methanobacteriota archaeon | reverse complement strand
ATAGCATCAAACAGCCAATCAAGAAGAGTTTGAAGTAAAGCATGTCAGCCGATACTACACCGCCAAAGAACGACTCATCGATTGACCGCTGACCAAGAGCGACGGCTGTGAATGAAAAGATTGCAACACCGGCTAAACCAGTTTCTAGAATCCTTTCTGAGCGTATTGCAAAGCCGACAAATGAGGCAACTAGGAAGAGGCTTGCAACTTCCCACGGACTTAGTATTAGCCATTCGAATAATGAATCAATACGAGCGGCTGTGGTGTGTAGAGGGAGGTCTGTAGAACCTTGTCCGGCGACTAGTACGTTGAATACGAATTCCATCAAGACGATGATGAATGCTCCAACTACCATTCCTCGGTTATTCGATGTGCCTCCGATGATGAAAGCGGCCCATACTAGGAAGGTGGAGCGGGCCGGGGACATGAAGCTCGGTTCAAATCCGGTTAGTTTCCAAGCCCAGAATGCTCCAGCAAGTGCGGCTATTGATGCACCCAATGCTAGGCTGGCGGCCTTGTGAGTTAGAACATCGTGACCATGGTGTTGTGCAACCTCTTCGTCTTCTCGGATCGCCTTTAGGATTCTACCCCATGGTGAGGAGAGGATTCTGTTCAAGAGAATCCAAACAAGGATTACTGCCACGACTGACAAAATCATCAGCAAGAACATGTATGGCGCTGGCTCGCCTAGATTCAACCATTCACCGATTAGATATGCTGGAGTGTCTGTTAGATTTGGATCATCTCGGCAGGCATCTGGGCTGACCCAATTTGTATCGGGTCCGGAGGTTTCTGAACCGCAGAACCACATGTCTTCGAATGGTAATGGATAGGATGAGATTCCAATTGCATTACCGACCGCACCTACCCTTAGCAATGGTTCGCCTGCAAGTAGAACTCTGACAATCTCGCCGAGAGAGATTGTTACAATTGCGAAATAATCGGTTCTCAGCCGAGCGGTTGGATATGCTAACGCCCAGCCAAAGGCCGCCGCGAGAAGTAGGGCAATCAGTACTGCCGGTAAAATCGCCCAATCGTACCCATGCAGATTCTCTGGGGCGGTAAGAATTCCAACAGTTATTGTTCCAATAGCAACGAAGAAGATAACACCGAAGTTGACCATTCCTGTATATCCGGTGTGTAGATTGAGAGAGAAAGACATCAGAATGAAAATTGAGAGTGTTAGTAGAACGTTGGATACCTGTAGCACCTTCTTGAATCGGAAATCATCAGATTCGGCAATTGGTAACCAGGCTAGGAATAGTATGAGTATGAACATCAACAAACCGAAAAGAAGCCAAGATCCGATTGGACTCTCTCTACCATAACTTCGAAGATTCTGCTTATCCTTATCTGAACCCAAAGGTAGTTTGTCGAGAACGTTGGAGTATAACTTTCCAGCTTCAGTACCTACCTTTGTGGTAATACCGCTGGATGAATGAGATACTCTTTCTCGAATTTGCTTGACAAATTGGTCATGTTTCCTATCAAAATCTGACCAACGAAGGATAAGTTGAGTCTGTAATTTACTAATTCGCATTGAGATCGAAGAGATTACCTCATTTATTTTTACAGTAACATTCTGTGAGCCCTGAGTTTCGTATTTTCCTTGTAATATAGAAATCCCTTCATAGATAGAATAGGCCCAAAGTAAGATGAATGCCCACGGCCAAAGGATGTCACCAAGGTCAACGATAAAATTGACCAAGTCGATTTCTAAGTTCATTTGACTTAGCCAAGATTCTTTCATTTCTGAGAGAGCATTTGCTGTCCACTCATCGGTCTGTGCAGGAGTCAAACCTTCTGGAGGGGACTTTTGACTCAACAAATCTGACTCATCCAAAGGAGAGTCTTCCAATAGCAATGTTCCATCGCTTCTGCCGGTTAAAACTGCTAGATTAGAATCTACAAATTCGTCATCTTGGCAAACATCCCCGCAACCATTTGCGAATGAGTTTCTCCCCACGAAGTTACTGAATCTATGGAAGGCGTATGCTGCTATTGCAACGGCAGTGAAATTCTGCATCTTATCAGTTCTATTTCGCCACCAGTGATGAAGGCCAATTATCCCAGTAGGTAAAATGGCTAGAGAGGCTGTGATTTTGTCCGATTTATCGGGGTCGTATTCTTTGCGTTTTCTCAGGCGATCGATTTTCCATTTCTCATATGCGTCACCAATGCCTTCCGGCATAATCATCAAAATCGCAACCAAGAAGATATACGGCATTACACCGTCTAATGCAGAGTAATTCGAACGCCCAAGAGGCAAACCGATTCCAATCAATACAGGTGAGGATAGTGCACGAACGAATCCAACAACCAAAGAGCCTACAATAGCTCCTGGTATTGAGCCAATCGTTCCAAGAACAATTATGGCGAAGGATGGTAGAAGAAGAGTGAATGCAGTTTCTGGATTGAATCGAAGAGTCATGGCAAATATTGCGCCACCCATTCCAGATATTCCTGCGGAAAGGAATGCACTAGTCATGTGTACTCTCTCGACATTGATTCCACTGCTTGCAGCCAATTCTGGGTTATCTGCAACCGCTCTCATTCTCCTACCGAGACGAGTTTTGTTAAGCAGAAGCATTAGCAACAAAACCGCAGAGAAAATCACTACAGGAACAGCGCCTTTGTAATAGGCATAATTGGTTGTAGCCTGAGTTACACAATCGGCAGTAGTATCATAGATTTCTATTGCGGGTTTCGAGGTATCACTAACTATTCTCGTTAGTACAGGTTCACCGGTAATTTCGTCTATGGTTTCTTCACAATTCCACTGTGTGTAGGTTCTACCCTCATCGAGATTCCTTTCTCCAAGATTGAAGCGCATCTTTGTTGTTGGAAGTTCCCAACGAAGGTTTGGCATTCGCCAATCTCCTTCCGGCTCAAACATGTTTCTTCCCGCGCCGAATCTCATGTAAGTCAAGGCGCGTAGAATTAGTGCTACTCCAAGAGATGCAATCATCATTACTTGTGGGCTTGCTTGCGTTTTGCGGAACCCTTTGTAGACCAGACGATCAATGATGATTCCAGCAAAACCTGTAAGGATGAAGGCTGCTATCAGCGTGAATATCAATACAGACCAAGTTAGTACACCATCTTTGGTTGTGGAAAGACTAGTCATAG
>WTHI01000022.1:0-39308 GCA_011523185.1 Methanobacteriota archaeon | reverse complement strand
TCGCTCGATGTTCATTCTGGAATTGTATAACCCAAAACTCACGAGAACCACTGCCTCACAAGTTGCGAGTGATTTCCGCTGATCCACTTGACCTAAGGTGCTCATATTGCGGTCGCTCTCAATCGATTGAAGAATTGGCCGAATCAATCCTATGAGGCCTCCGGATGGTCAGAATAGAAGCGGTCTATGACGGCAATCTGAGATGCTCTGCAACACACATACCCTCAGGTCAAACCTTGGTCACTGATGCTCCAGTGGACAATATGGGAAAGGGTCAGTCCTTTTCCCCGACTGATCTTTTGGCTACATCTATGTTGAATTGCATGATGACGATTATCGCTATAGCCGCAGATTCCAGAGAATTAGACATCAGCGGAATGAGTGGTTCGGTAGAGAAACATATGGCTTCAAGCCCCCGTAGAGTATCGAAGTTGGAGGTTGAAATCTCCTTACCTACAGACCTGAATAGTGAAGACCGGGCGTGGTTAATCAAGCGAGGCTTGGCTTGTCCTGTTCACAAATCGGTTAGTCAAGAAATGGAAGTGGAAGTCCAATTCCACTGAAAATTAGTGCATTTACAAGCCATCAGCATACAACTATTGATGCACTTTCTCATCAAGCGGAATATATGTTTAGACCTTTAGAGGGTGTAAGGGTTCTCGATTTATCCAGAGTATTAGCGGGACCATATACTGCAAAGTTACTTTCTGATTTGGGAGCAACTGTTCTGAGAGTTGAAGCACCTTGGGGTGATGATACCAGAGGATGGGGGCCTCCATTTACAGAGATTGAAAATGAACAAGTCGCAGCATATTGGACTTCTGTGAATTTAGGAAAATCAGTAATTAGAAAGAATCTCAAGATCCAAAGCGATTTGGAAGATGTCAGGAAATTGATTTTCGATTCAGACATAATTATCGAAAATTTCCGCCCTGGTAAATTCGAAGAATGGTTTGGTTCATGGCCAGAAAATGCGATTGTTTGCAGCATTAGCGCCTACGGAAATGACGGTCCAAGATCTACAGAAGGTGGTTACGACATTGTAATGCAGGCGCGTAGTGGATTGATGTCGATTACAGGTGACGAAAATGGAAATACCGCTAAAGTTGGAGTTGCAGTAATTGATGTTGCAACCGGATTGCATGCTAGTTCTGCGATTCTTGCAGCCCTTTACAGAAGAGAGAAAGAAGGAATTGGTGCCAAACTGAGCCTATCACTCTGGGATTGTGCTTTGGATTTGTTAGTTAATCAAGCTCAGAACGCAATAATTTCTGGAAGTGATCCTACAACGATGGGGACTTCGCATCCAAATCTAGTGCCCTATCGAGCCTATGCAACTTTAGACGGTGAATTTGTTATTGCAGTAGGCTCAGATGAGCAATGGAACAAGTTGGTCGAAGCATTGAGATTAGAAATTCCAGAAAAGTCAAATTGGTCGAAAAATGCTCAACGAGTTGAAGATAGAGTATTGGTAGATGAATTAATTTCAAAATCTGTAATTGATTTAACATCTAGTGAATTGGAAACTTTACTCGATGGCATTCCATGCGCACCTGTAAATTCAATCAAACAGGCGTTATCTGATCCACATTCTATCGAACGAGGCATGTTAGATTCTACCGCAGGAATAAATCACGTATCCAGCCCTCATAGATTCCACACTTGAAAAATCACAGAGAGGATTCCGCTAACCATTTTTTCATGATACAGGATTGGCAGATTGGGCGACTTGTTATTTCCCCACATTGTTGACAATTTGTAACATCCGACTGATGACTCCCTCTTGCCTCTCGGTGTAACTCCCTAATCTGTTCCAAAGCGTGTAGCAATCCGTGACGAGCACCCGGGCTCTGGGCCTCCAATGAGGCTACAATTGCGCGGCTTTGTTGTCTCATTGCTCCAGGTGCATGAGGACAATCTCCGTGATGAATTGGAAGACCTTTGGAGAAGGCATAGGCATGAATTTCCTGTTCAGGTACCCAACGTAACGGAACTATGCGCGGCGCTAGTCCTTCGATTGGAGTGTCTGTGTGTGGGGCGAGTCTAACACTTCGCTCTATCTCGCCCTTCTGCAAATTCATCAATATCGATTGAGCCATATCGTCGAGGTTATGCCCTAGCGCCATAACATCTGCTTGCACCTTTTCGGCAAGGGCGTTGAGACTTTGCCTACGAAAAACACCACAATATGAGCAAGGCATCATTCCCTTCGCCTCATCATGATTATTGGCAATAATCGGCATTCTTTGTACGACTTCGTCCATTCTTTCGTAACCCATTTCTTCGTAAGATAAAGTAACAAATTCGATTGACAAGGATTCGGCTAATTCCCTTGCACATTCCAATGAAGGTGATCTGTATCCATCTATTCCCTCATCAACACAACCGGCGATGATTTTCACATCGCGTCGCTTTCCAATAATATCCACCAGCATATCCAATAGCACTGCAGAATCCTTACCGCCGGAGACGCAGGCTAGGATTGTGAATGGTCGACCATCCTCATGATTGGCGTTTTTGGGCAAGACCAATTGACTACGCAAATCCTTGGACACTCGCTTCCTAATCGATTGCCTCAAGTGATAGGCGCAGAAGTGTTGGCCGCTGTATTCTTGATGCAATATAGCAGGCTTATCACAGCGACTGCAAGTCTCTATGTCGATACCTGCGGCCATAACCTGCGGGCTGACCTCTGTGGCTTGAACCCAACTGATACTGCATGTAGAATGGGAATAAGGCCAATCGGTGCATATATTGGCGATATTTTTCACAACCTAACCATGAGCGAGGTTGGCAACCTACCCAATAGGGCAAATACAGCCGGAAAGAAGACCTCGCCTTGGATGGATAGATTCGTCCTCTTTGCTTGTATATTCGGGGCTTGGCAGATTAGTGGCCAAGTAATTTCTGCTATAGAACCTCAACTAGGGTGGTGGGCTAATCCGGTTGCTGTCATTATCCTTGGATTAGCTACTCTCTATATTTCTGGCAAAATAGTTCTATTTTATGAGAAATTACTCGGAATTAGATGAGGGATTTAGGAGTCCGATCTTGTACCGCGTAGACTAGCAATTCCAGTTTCGATTAGACCACTAACCCTCTGCCATGGGACCACATATCTCATTCCTGCAACCGCCAATAGGAATAATCCGGCTGAGATAACCTTCCCGTATGTCAATTGCAACTCAAGGGATTCGGAAACTTGTCCACTCCACTGTCCACCTTCCATTACAGCCACTATATCGAGCATTAGTGCATCAAACTCGAGTGCGAGTGCAGTAGTAATGGCGACACCGCCAATAATTGCAACTGTATGCAATACATGACTGTTGACTACATTGTTGAATTGACGTACATATTCTGGATCTGACTTACTAGCATCTGGTAACATCACCGCATACTCAAGATGACCAATAACGGCATTGCCAGCCTCGTGGAATAGCAGTATCAGAATAGCAATTCCAAGTAAATCAAGTGCTAGTGGGGAAATTAGTCCACCATACAGGGTCGCTTCGCCAATTTGCGCTGGCAGCGGCTTGAGGCCAATACCGGCCACTGTATCTGTGATTCCTTGGAAGGTAAGTAAAGCGTGAACTCCGATAACCATCAAGAAGAAGCCAACTGACCAAGTAAGTGCCCTACGGGATAGGCTCCAGATACCGATTAATCCAGCCAATATTGGCGCGAAGACTATCCCAACGAAGAATAACTCAATTGCTAATTGTAGCGGTTGGAATAGAGAACCTATGTGCTGCAATGGAAGATGAAAACCGATAACTCCGATCTCATCAAACCAATCTAGAATGAATGGAACAAGGGACCATAGTACAATAGCCCCGGTAAAACCTCTGCGAGTCCACTGCTTTACCTTTTCATCTCTAGCTTGATAGAGCATCCACAATCCTGCAATTAGGAAGCACATAGTAAGTGGAGCAACCTGACTAGCAAAGCCAGTTGAGTCGATTCCAGTCAATACTCGGGGCAAAATCAAACCATCACTTCCCGAAAGTGCATTATTTTGGAAAGAGGGTTGATCATTAACCCACATTAGACCTCTAGTATGTTCGTAAGAAGGACACCACTGGTTACCGTCTTCTAGGAATCCATCATCACATGGACCGTATACTTCAGTCATCCTGAACAATAAGGCGAGTAGAGCGGCTGTAGCGATTATCTGTAGAAATAGAATTTGCCAGCGACGGCGTAAACGAGGAAGATGTAATGTCTGACTTGGTGGTACTGTTTCCATTGCCATATCTTCACCTCCTTAAGCCGATTTAACCTGTAGCAAAGCCTGTGATAACTCAATATCTGGCATCCAATCGATGACCTTCGCTCCATATCCTGAAATTGCCGTTAATCTGTTCTGTCTCTCCAGCTTGAGTACCTCATAGGACATTCTTGGTATTCTACTTACCAATCTCTCAAGGTCGATACTTGATGGTGACAGAACGATGACCTCATGGCCTTTACCTGCAAGGTTTCGGATTGCAGGGAGTGTTGTTCCATCGCCTTCGAGGCTACTGATGATGAATACTGGAGACCCTCGACTGATGCGAGAACTCATCGCATTGGTCACAGCTTGCAATGGCATACTGCCTTTGGAAGTTACACCAGCAAGCATACTCAGAGTCTTGTAGTACTGCTTGTCACCGGTTTCTGGTGGTAGGTAGTTCATCCTATCACCATAGGTGACTATCGAAACAGAATCACGGCGGCGAATGAAATAATTTGCAATCGAAGCCGCCGCTACAGTACCCATCTCCAATGGATTTTTGAGGACTGTTCCTATTCTTGCGACGTCTCTAGTATCGAGAATGATGAACACGTCAGTAACAGCGTCACGAGTCTTTTCATTGACCATCAATTCTCCAGTTCTAGCAAATGCCTTCCAGTTGATCATTCGGAAGGCATCTCCAGGTAGGTACTCACGCAGAGAATAGAATTCCATTCCTTGACCGGGAGTTTTCAGAGTGGTTGCCCCGGTATACATTTTTGGCACATTGGACCGAAGTAGGGCTTCCTCAACCTCACGAACTTGTGGGAATACCGTAATGTCGGTTCGATCGTCAACTTTTGATTCATTGACGAAGAGATTGAATGCATTACGATGACGGACAGAAACTGGCCCAACGGTGTAATGACCACGCAGTGGACAACGAACCGTATATCGCATTGTAGCAGATTGTCCAGGTCCGAGATTCATTCTCATCTGATTGATTCCTCGCCTCATTTTCATCTCATGAGGGACATTGTCGAATACCTCGAGCAATTGAGTTCGACGATACGAGTTATTGGTGACGCTGACTTCGACTAAGATATCGTCACCCTTGTACACATTTTGTGCTGAAATGTTTCGAGTAATCTCGAGGTCTGAGTGACCCGTCACCCAGCCGTTAATCACCAAGAAAGCGATGAATGTCAGACCAATTATCATTAATTGGAAATGAGATATCATCATTCCAATCAATATCAGAGAAATACCACTGGTCAGCATGATTGCTGCCTTACGTGTCCACATTAGGCATCACTCTCCTCAGTAGTTTGACCCCATGCCTTGATTCGTTTGATTATTCCAACCAACTCATCTGGCTTATATCGTCTATCTTCAAAGATGAATTGGACTAACACAGGATCATCCACAATACGCTGTAATTCAGCAGCAGGTAGCGCATCGAATTCCTCTCGAGACATGGTATTGAGATTACGAACTCTCGTCAATAACACCTGCCGTATTTTCTGAGGTCTCTGATAGTAGTCATACCTTCGAGCATCACCGAACCCGTAGTAGATGATGCGGAATACATGACGCCAATCCTCTGGATCATCCTTTCGAATCAGGACCGCCTCTAGTACGATAAAGAGAGTAAGGAATAGAATAAGCATAGCCATCCAGTCGTTGGTAAAGTAGACTAGAATGTAGTATAGTAGATTGTAGGTATCGCCCATTGGGGTTTCCTGCTGATGTCGGGATTCATCAAAAATAATGATGGCTTCTTCACCCGCATTTGTGCTAGTATTTCCTAGAAGTAGAGCTTCGGCGATAATGTCTAGAGCCCACTTACGATTATCGTTTAACGGGACGGAGTCAGCGTACGGGCTATCAGGCCCTGCGCTGTATAGTGAATTGATTAGAACCGAACCATCGCTGACAAAGTGAACTCGCCCGGAATCAGAATCTAAGCACATTCTATCTACACAATATCTGACATAAACAGCAAATGGACCTTGTTCATCCCCTGCTATTCCTGCCGCCTCAAAGCCGACTGTAAGGTTACCATCATCGTTGGTATCTAGATATGAATCAAGGGTACTTGCACTAATGGCATATCGATTCTCAGCGGGATTGAACGCTCCATCCTTCTCAAATGCTGATGGAGAATTTGTCAAAAGATTGTAGTTTTCTGTAAAGTCCCATTCACCGGTTTCTGGATCCCACCTATGGGCACAAAGCCCAACATTTTGCTCTGTGATTACGCCACCTACATTCGGGTCATATGGTTCGTCGTCAAGTAAATCGATTACTCCATCAAGATCCACATCGCGCAAACATGGATGCATCGCCATTGCAACTGAACCAGAAGTCGAAGTGAAATTGAATGCAGAAGTTTCGTTTACCCAAACGAAATTGAAGTCCAGTTCTCTAGCCCATGCTTCACCATCGTAGAGGTGATGGCCCGAATAGGTCAAACCGTAATCATCTGCGAGACTCGCAGAGTAGCCAAAATCATCCATCAATAGAAGTGTGCCGCCAGCGTCAACAAAATCCCTAATCGCGGAAATTTCTGAACTGGTGTATCCATCAGCTTCTCGGAAATCGACAATGCTCTCATCTCCTGTAAATTTGGGCAGAGAAATCGTATCTCTCTCAACCCCTGAGATAACGAAAATTGCCTGTTCAGGGTCATCAATTTCTGTTAGCAATAATGGACTTGAGATTAATGCCGTGGTTTCAATTCCTAAATTTGATACTTCGTCTCTAAATCCGTTCAAATCGTTCCAATCGTCGCCGTAAGCAGACTGCTGTTTTTCACCGGTGATGATGTATGTTTGTAGAATTGAAAAGAGTAGAATTCCTAACATTAACCAGAACGTGGTAGTGATTGCAAGACGTCGAGTTTGCCTCGACGTTAGCCTCCTCATCCAAACGCGAGAATCCGCCATGCTGCAAGCCACCGTTCCTACGGAACGTCTGACGAGCCTCAACTACGACTTAAGACCGTTATTCACCGCTGAACGGGGCTTGCATCGACTCAACGGGCAAGTTGAATATTCACTCCGACCTCTGCAATCTCTTCAACTGGAACAGAGAGTAGGCCTTCTACGGTCGGCCAAGGTAGCATTGCTGGATCCAAATCATTCTCTAGAGCTACCAGTAGAGCAGTGATTCTTCCAGTAGACATATCGATTCTAAAATCCGCTAGAACTCCGAGCTTGTCGGATGCTTGATCGACGACATTTCGTCCAAGAATTTCTCGGCCGAAAGTCGTCGGCATTTTTCCACCTCAAACTGCTTCAATTCCAGAAAGTGTGTCCGGTCGGCGACGCACCGATTCGAGACCACTGGTTAGCATACCTTCCATGCGACCGTAGTACTCCATCATCTCATCGGTAATTGTAGGTCTAACTCTAGCGATTGCTTCCTCAAAGGATTTCTTCGAGACTGACTTCTTACCGGCTCGCATAGAGATTAGTGCTGCCTCTCGACAAATAGATTCGATATCGGCCCCAGTGTAATTATCAAGTTGGCCTGCTAAATCATCGAGGGAGAATTTACCCAATGGCATATCTTTGGTATGAATGCGGAGTATCTCCTTTCGTGAATCTACATCAGGTGGAGGAATGTGTAACACTCTCTCGAAGCGACCACTTCTGAGAAGAGCAGGGTCAATCATCTCTGGTCGGTTTGTCGCAGCAACTACGATTACACCCTCCATTGTTTCTACACCATCCATGCTGGATAGTAATTGATTGACTACTCTATTCATCACATCTGAACCTTCACCTGACATATTGCGCCTAACTCCTGCAATACTCTCAAATTCATCTAAGAAAATAATCGAAGGACTGGATTGTTTGGCCTTCTTGAATACCTCTCGCACCGCTCTTTCTGATTCGCCGACCCATTTGGATACCATTTCAGGACCTTTGATTGATATGAAATTGGCTTTAGCCTCGTTGGCAATTGCCTTTGCAATCAATGTTTTTCCAGTACCAGGGGCTCCAAATAGTACGATTCCACGAGGTGGATTGATTCCGAAATGTTCGAACATCTCGGGCTGAGTTAGTGGCCATTCGATACTTTCTTTCAAGCGCTCCTTGACCTCTTCTAAACCTCCTACTTGTTCCCAAGACACCTCAGGTACCTCTACGTAGATTTCACGCAGAGCGCTTGGTTCAATTTCCTTTATTGCCTCACGGAAATCAATCATTTTTACTTCCATTTTTTCTAGAACTTCGGCAGGAATCTGTTCCTCGTCCAAATCGATCTCTGGCAAGTAGCGGCGTAGAGCCTTCATGGCCGCTTCTCTGACCAAAGCAGAGATATCTGCGCCGACGAATCCATAGGAATTATCCAATAACCAATCCATATCGAAATCATCACTTATTGGCATACCTCTGGTATGTATGTTGATGATTTCCTCTCGACCATTTTTGTCAGGAACACCAATTTCCAATTCCCTGTCAAATCGACCCGGGCGCCTCAAAGCAGGGTCTATTGCGTCTCGTCGATTTGTTGCACCAATTACAACAACGTTGTCACGGCCCTGCATTCCATCGAGAAGTGTGAGAAGTTGTGCGACAACTCTACGCTCTACCTCACCTGAGACGTCTTCGCGCTTCGGAGCGATTGAATCCAATTCATCGATGAATATGATTGCGGGAGCATTGGCAGTGGCTTCGTCAAATATCTCACGCAGTTGTTTTTCACTCTCTCCATAATATTTCGAAATTATTTCAGGTCCATTTATCGAAGTAAAATGCGCCTGTGTTTCAGATGCAACTGCTTTCGCAATCAGCGTCTTTCCGGTTCCAGGAGGGCCGTGTAATAGAACGCCTCTCGGAGGGTCAATTCCAAGTCTGCGGAACAGAACTGGGTGTTTCAATGGAAGTTCGATCATCTCACGAACTTTTTGCAATTGATCTCCAATGCCTCCAATATCCTCGTAAGTGATACTTGATATTTCGGCATCTTCATCCTCATCGACTGCTTCTTCCTTGATGATTATCTCAGTATCTGGCAAAACCTGAACTGTTCCCTTCGGGCTAGTTTGGACAATCTGGAATGGTAATGCTTCGGCAAACAGAGTCATTCCAGGAATGAATATTCTATCGCCTGAAACCACAGGTCTCTTGTTTAGTCCACGGCGGGCAAATCCTTCAATTCCGGGCCCAAATCTAACCTTTTGTTGCTTGGCCATAACAGGACTTAGTACGAGTCGCGTACATGGCTGAGCTTCGACTTTCCTTACCGTAACTCGATCTCCAAGAGAAACACTTGCATTTTTTCGGATAATTCCGTCAATTCGAATTACTCCAAGGTTCGCATCTTCGGGTCTGCACCTCCAAACGATTGCAGCGGTAGAGCGTTCGCCCTCTATCTCGATTATATCGCCGGGTTTGAGGTTCAATTCGTTGTCAAATGGCACTCTTGCTCTGCCATGACCGACGTCGCTTGGGATTGCTTTGGCTACTCTAAGTTTCAATTCTTTGTCGGATTCCTCTGCCATATTCCCCCTCCTTGTAACATCGTGTCGACATCGGAGGTAGTTAAACCCCCCAATTGAGAATTGTCAAATCTAGCAATTCAGTTATCAGAATTACGAATAGCGATGCGGTGGTTTCATTGCTACTATTCGATTCGCACGAAGCATGACCCACGTTCTCGAGACTGGATTCGAATACATGGAAGCGAATAACCCGAATGGATCGCCAAAGGTTAGGGGTTACAACATTATCAATGGTAAGCTAACTCTGGCTAGCGATGGCAGGACTTACGAAAGCACAAACCCTGCATGGTTAGATGATTGTCTGGGAGAGTTCCCTCTTTCAACCAAAGAAGATGTGCACGACGCTCTGAGAGCCGCTCGTTCAGCATTCCCCGATTGGGCTGCAACCCCTGCTCCAACTCGCGGTCAGGTAATTGGAAACATGGGTAGATTGTTGATGGAGCACAAAGAAGATCTTGTTCGTCTACAGGCTCGTGAAATTGGTAAAACATTGAAAGAATGTGGTGGTGAAATTCAAGAAGCAATTGACACATGTCTATTCTTCCAATCAGAGGGACGTAGACTCTATGGTCAGACAGTCAACTCAGAGTTACCGAACAAAGAATTGTTCACCTACCGTAGACCATTGGGGGTTTGTGGAATTATCAATTCTTGCAACTTCCCTTCAGCGGTCCCGTTCTGGAAGATGATTCCAGCAATTATGTGCGGCAACACCTGCGTCTGGAAGTCCCCTCAAGATTCGCCCCTCCTTTCTTTCGCCCTAGCGCGTGTAATGCATGAGGCAGGATTGCCTGATGGTGTGATTAACTTGGTACATGGTAATGGAAGTGGAGCAGGTCAAGCACTAGTTGATTCAGCCGATTTAGGGATGGTAGACAAAATCTCATTCACAGGTAGTACCGCAGTCGGTAAGATGATTGGAGAAACTTGTGGACGAAATCTCGTTAGCGCTTCCCTAGAATTAGGAGGGAAGAACCCACTTGTGATAATGCCTTCAGCAAATATGGAAAATGCTGTTGAGGGAGCCTACTGGGCAGGATTTGGAACTGCGGGGCAGCGTTGTACTAGCCTAGGAAATTTGATTATTCACGAAGATATCTATGATGAGTTTGTTGAACGATTAATGGAGAAGGTGAAATCCACTTCTATTGGTGATTCAATGCGGCATGATGGAGTGCTGTATGGCCCGATGCTATCCGAGAGATATGCAGTGGATTTCATCAAAGGTGTCGATATGTGTGAAAATAGCGGTGCAAAGAAAATTTGGGGAGAGGGTCGAATCACAAATGACAACAAGCCAGATAGTTTCCATGGAGATGCTAGCGAAGGAATCTACATGTGGCCTCATGTCTATGTAGATGTCACAGAAGATATGGAGTGTTTTCACGAAGAGATTTTTGGGCCACTGATAACTATTGTTAAGGCCCGAGATTTCGATCATGCATTGCATCTTGCAAATGCTTCACCCTATGGATTGTCCTCTGCAATTTACACCAATGATAGACTCGAGGCCTATCGATACAAGACGGGCATCAAGGCCGGTATGACTGGAATTAACAACTCGACAACTGGAGCTGAAGCCCACCTACCATTTGGAGGAGTCAAGGGTAGCGGAAATGGAACTCGCGAGTCAGGAATTTGGGTAATCGAGGCATACTCATACTGGCATGCAGTAAACGATGAATTATCTGGGAAGTTGCAACTCGCTCAAATGGATGTCGACGAAATCGAAATGGAAGAGGCCGACGCAGATTACGGCTCTCTTGCTTAATCGGGGGTAATTCTGTTGGAAATTTCGAGAGAATTTGTCCGGACGATTGTCTTTGTTCTCGGACCAATGGTACTTGCATCCTACGTCATAGGATTACGCCGAGCTGATGATCCAATGGCACTTTGGGGTGGTATCCCTGAATCTTGGAGAACCCTGAATGTCACCTGTATGTTCATCTCCGCTATTGGATTCCTTATCGTTTTCCAACAACTTCTATTCGGATGGGAAGCTTCTGTTGTTGAAGGTGTAGGCTGGCCATGGAGCGGAGAGGTTTCTGAAGGTGGACATCAGAGACTATTGATCGCATTCTTACTAGTGCTGATTCCATCTATGTTTTGGCTTGAATTGACTTCACTTCACATCCGGACGGATACAGTTTGGTCACAGTGGTTGGTTATTGGTTGTCTTTGGCTTGTTGTAACTGGAAACTTGCTACTGATGTCTTTTGGTTGGAGTGCTTGGCAAAGCGATGCTTCCGGAAGTTCGATTCTACCGTTTCTCGGAGCCTCGATGCTCGCAATCCAAGTGATCATCAATGATGGAGTCCTTTGGGTTTGGAAATATCCCTGGTAATCAGAGTAAGCCTCTCTTCAAGCCAGAAGAGCGTTGCATTCTTCTTTTGGGGTCAGAGACCAGTAAACATGTCATTGCATCCATGAGTATGGCATTGGTCTCACACATTTCAAGGAGTGTTTTGTAATTTTGAGTTTTAAGGAAAAATTGTCTCCCCGCATTCAGGACATGGTAGACCTGGCATGAATGCCCCTGGCATATATCCACAATTGAGACAAATAGAACTGGTTAGGTCGTCAATCATCTGGCTAAATCTCCTCGTTTAGCCAGCAGGGGGGGGTGTATTGAACCTACGGATTTTCAACAATCGCAATAGACTCTTGAACTGGTGGAATGCAATTACTTATTGCTGTCGAACTGCGCGTTTAGACCATCAGGTGCGGAGATGAGTCAGGGCATCACTTTCCCACTCCCGATGAAGAAGGGATTTGGAGCAACAGATAGAGTCGACAAATGGTGGAAAGGGCCCACTGCCATGGCCGCATATCTCGGGTTCATGATACTCTATGCAACATGGAGAGGATTCATGGAGGCTGACTTCTGGATTTTCTCAGATTTCGGACTTTCAGCAGGTGTTGGACACGGCGCTGGAACTATGGCAATTGAAGACACAGGATCTCACGTACTCAGCCCTCTTTATTCACCTCTCATCGTACCGGGAGAGCACTCTTGGGTGCCTCAGCAACTTCAGTGGTTAAGTCCAGCAATGTTCATCCTAATTTTCCCAGCTGGATTCCGTGCTACATGCTATTATTATCGAAAGGCATACTATCGTGCTTTCATGGCTCAACCAACCGGTTGTGCAGTGTCAAAACCTTGGGATGAATATTCGGGAGAGACTGGAATATTAGTTGTACAAAATCTACACCGTTATTTCATGTACGTCATGCTAGCATATCTTCCGCTCCTTTCGTTTGATGTTTGGATGTCAGTAAATTTCCACGAAGGCGACACTCATGCTTACGGAGTAACAGTTGGTAGCCTAATTCTCTTAGTGAACGTAATCATGCTTACTGGGTATACCTTCGGATGCCATGCATTCAGACATGTTGTCGGAGGGGCCTCGCAAGATTGGACTTCTACACCAATGAATCGAATGAAATACAAACTCTGGAAATTATCCACTAAACTAAATGAGCAACACAAAGAATGGGCATTATATTCTCTATTCTGGGTAATGTTTGCCGACTTCTACATCTATGCATGTACGGACCCATTCTTTGGCTGGAATGATATGATAATTTGGGGAGGTTTGTGAATGCGCTACGATATCTCTGATGAGACCTACACCACCCACGAGCACGATGTCGTTGTCATAGGTGCGGGAGGTGCTGGCTTGAGGGCTGCAATCGCCGCCAGTCAAGAAGGCGCAAGCGTTGCTCTAGTCTGCAAATCTATGCTAGGCAAAGCCCACACAGTAATGGCTGAGGGGGGCGCTGCGGCAGCCCTTGCAAACAAGGATCCTCGAGATAGTTGGAAGGTCCACTTCCGAGACACCATGAAGGGAGGTAAGTACCTCAATGATTGGCGAATGGCGGTGATACATGCTCAGCAAGCACCTGATAGAATTCGTGAGCTTGAGACTTGGGGTGCCGTATTTGATAGAACTCCTAAGGGCTTGACAAGTCAGAGAAACTTCGGTGGCCACACATATCCTAGATTAGCACACATTGGTGATGCTACCGGACTGGAGTTGATTCGCACCTTACAAGAAAAGGGAGTACACATGGGAATGGATGTATTCATGGAATACACAGTTCGAAGATTATTCACAAAAGACGGCGAGGTTACAGGCTGTTTTGCATATGATAGAAACGATGGATCGCTCCATTTGTTCAAGGCCAAATCAATTGTTCTTGCAACCGGTGGAATTACTCGTTGCTGGGCGGTTTGTTCCGGCTCTTGGGAATATACCGGCGAAGGTCACGCTCTAGCATATTGGGCTGGAGCAGAAATTGGAGATATGGAGTTTGTTCAATTCCATCCAACCGGGATGATTTGGCCACCGAGCGTGAAAGGAATTCTAGTTACAGAAGGTGTCCGAGGAGAAGGCGGAATGCTGACCAACTCAGAAGGAAAGAGATTCATGTTCGATTACATTCCTGAAATGTATGCCGATGAGTTCGCAGATACTGAAAAAGAAGCACTTGAATGGGTTGACGAAGTTATTTCCGGGGAGTTGGCAACCAAGAGAAGACCTCCTGAATTATTGACTAGAGATGTTGTTGCCAAGGCAATCAACTCAGAGCGCGATGCAGGCAGAGCAAGTGAGCACGGTGGCGCTTACTTAGACATCTCATGGAGAAGTCCTGAAGATATCAAGAAAAAACTTCCAGGAATGTACCACCAATTCAAGGAATTAGCTGCGGTTGATATTACAACTACAAAGATGGAAGTCGGGCCAACCGCTCACTATGTCATGGGAGGAGTCAAAGTCGACCCCGAATCTCAAGAATCGACTATTTCTGGCTTGTATGCTGCAGGAGAAGCAGCAACTGGTTTGCATGGTGCAAATCGACTTGGTGGTAATTCACTAAGCGATCTTATCGTATTCGGAAAGATTGCCGGTGAGAGCGCGGCTTCTAGAGCGGCTGAAATGAATGGATTCACGGAAATTCCAGAGGATGAAATTGCTGATGTGATTTCTGAAACTCTAGCACCTTTTACACGCGAAGATGGAGAAAACCCTGCCGCCGTTGTAGAAGATCTACGTGAGATGATGCAAGAAAAAGTCGGAATCATCCGAACTGGCAAATTGTTGCAGGAAGCTCTCAAAGATTTGGATGAACTTGAGGGTCGGGCAGCGATAACCAGCCCCGGAGGGTCAAGGATATACAATCCGGGCTGGCATCAAGCCCTCGAATTGGGCGCAATGATTGATGTTTCTCGTATGTGCGCGCTGGCTGCACTTGAACGTGAAGAATCTCGTGGAGGACACACTAGAGATGATTTCCCTGTACCAGATCACAGTCATTGGGGTAAGGTGAATAGTGTGATTTCTCTCTCCGAAAATGGGTCGATGAAAATAGAGCACACAACCTACCCACCGATAGATGAAGAATTCAAAGCACTGCTTGATGCAGATGACTTACACGAGGAGGAGGATTGAGAATGTCAGAGGAAGTTACCTTCAGAGTATTCCGCGGGGTCGGAGATGCCCATGGCGAGGCTCTAGGGAAGATGGTCGACTATACCGTCGAAATGGACGAGGGTATGGTTGTACTAGATGTAATACACCGTATTCAGGCAGAACATGCTCCTGACCTATCATGTAGATGGAACTGTAAAGCCGGTAAATGTGGCTCCTGTAGCGCGGAAGTCAATGGAATGCCTCGATTGATGTGTATGACACGAATGGAGGATATAATGGAAGAGACTCCTGAAGGAGAACCGGTGACGGTCAAGCCTATGCAGGCTTTTCCAATAACCAAGGATCTCGTAACCGATTTGTCTTGGGCATATGAAATGAACAAGAAAATGGTTCCAGTTAATGGACCAGAAGAGCTCGATTGGGAATTCAAACAAGAAGAAGCGGATCGCATACAGGAATTCAGAGCGTGTATTGAGTGCATGCTCTGTGTCAACACTTGTCACGTTCTCCGGGAGCATCAGAAGTTTGACGAATTCGCTGGCCCGAGGTTCTTCGTTAGATTAGCGGGCTTGGAAATGCATCCTTTGGATACTGAAAATCGCATTCCCGAAATCAAGGAAGATTTTGGAATAGGATATTGTAACATCACAAAGTGCTGTACAGAGGTATGCCCAGCTGGAATCAATATTACAGATAATGCAATCATTCCTCTGAAAGAGAGGGTAGTTACAGAGTATTATGACCCATTGGCAATGATTGCTCGAAAGTTGGGATTGAAGACATAATCGAAATCACCCGTCCGCGCATCCGCTAGGATGTCACGGACGGGTTTACGTAAATCAGCGCAGATGACCGTAAGTCAGCGCACTCTGAGTTAATCAGAGGTGCTTGATGCCGGTCTTCTTCACGTTGGCCTTCTTGATCTTGTCAGGAAGCCATGCTGGCCCATTCGCAGGCTTAGGGACCATAGCGGTCGAGCCTGTGAACATGTGCACCTTATTCGTACCGCGCTCGCGCAGCTGAATATCGGTGTGACCACGTGTAGCTGCTTTCAGAGCGGCGCCGCGTGGTTGCTTGCTTACAAACACCTGAGCAGTATCCTTTCCGCCTTCCATTAACACGAAGTATTTCTTAGACATTGAATTATCCACCTCCGCAAAGACGGCGACTCGGGGAGATTATGAAGTTTGAGGCGAATAATCGCATTACTGCGCCGCTGTAGGTACCTTTTGGGTAAATTCAGGATGCTTTCTTGAGCGAAAAAATAACTCACAATTCGGCACAGGCAAGGGTCTTTGTGTTTAGAACACCGTCGATTGAGCGTATGTTTTCTACTACCAATCGTGCGATTAAACCCATATTTTCTGCCTCTATTTTGAGGATTAAATCGTGGTCTCCAAACAATAGATTCGCATCAACCACAAAAGGTAATTCTGAGGCCGCATTGAAAACCTCGTATTCGGCACCTGGTTCAACATTGATTAGTACATACCCGACGGACATTGTGTTTTGATGCAGGGGCTTAGAGGGAATGAACCCTTTGTCGAGAGGGAAATTAGGGAATTGGCAGACGAAGAGGTGAAAGCGGACGGCCTCATCTCGCACTTGTATGGCGGAGACTGTCATTGTCCGACAATGCCAATATGGTGATGTCCGAGTACTGTATGGTAACATTCTACGAGTAGAAGGTGACCTTCTAGTTACAACCGCCAATAATCGCCTTGCGGGAAGAGAAGGTTTGGATGAAAAAATACAGCAAAAGGCTGGACCTGAACTACGAGAGTTTTGCCATGGAATCGCAGTGGAAAGACGCAAGGAAAATTTGCAACCATGCGGAGTTGGAGAAGCGGTAACCACACCTGGATTTAATTTGCCATTTGAGAATATAGTCCATGTTGTTGGACCAGATTGCCGCCGCCCCACTCAAGATAATTTTAGACGAGATTTGTTGAAGCAATCATACGCATCAATGTTTGAGCAGATTGAAAAGGTGAAGAAAAGGAAAACACTAGTTATGCCTCCAATTAGTATGGATGTATTCGCATATCCACATCGCGAAGGAGCTAGGATGACTATGGAAATAGTACTTGCATGGATGGATGAAGGGGATGACCCTGGTGTCGACCAAGTGCTGATCGTTACCGATGATAATAACTTCCTCAACAATATGAAAACCGTATATCGAGAATCGGAAGACCGATTTCCAGGCCTTGACCAGACTCGTGCATATAGAAAAGGAAAATATGCTTGATTTTGACCCTCAGCGATCGAGAGTCTGTATGTGAAGTTCTACGGCTTCGCTGAGAGTTAGCCTCCCAACAGCAACAGCTCGAGCAAGTTGTGAGGGAATCGTCAATCTACCTTCAGAGATGCTACGACTTCGCCGTTGAATTTCGCGCACTTCTCCCTCTGTTGGGATTACCTGTAGACGTTCTGTAACTGGAACTCCTTCCTTTGTACAAATTGCACGAGCTGCCGACACATGGTCGTGACGTGAGCCTATGGAAGTCGAAGTTTCATCAACAAATTGTACTGAAAGTCCTCTTGCCAGACAAACATTGGCGATTCTGGAAGATATCGTGGGTGACCCATTACCAATTCTAACTACGGATTCAGGTGGCATGAAATCATTCAGAATAGCAATCACTTGATCGACAGTAGCATCGACTGATTCCATTTGAATAGAGCCCGCTGGACGACCATCAGCAATCCAAGAGAGCCCTGGGCGTGGGCCGGGATCGATGCCGAAACATATGCGTTGGACCTTTTCGCCAACTGCAATTCTATTCATGATGGAAGAAATTACTGAATCGATTTCTTCTACTGCACATCCTATCCCTCTTGCATCTTTGGTGCCTCCAACTTCGGCATGCGATGCTATCCAGAAATCAACACGATTTGGAACGGGATGTTCAGGGTCGAGTTGCATATGTTCGATTCCAGAATCTCTCAAACGATCTAACAATCTGTAGGCCAAACGGAAATCATCAGTACGGACTGCAACCTCCGGCACGATAAGAGACAATCGCACTCTGTCTTCAATCGTTGCCATTCGTAAGTCACTAATTCTACAATTTCCCTACATTTGGAAAATATTCACCGAAATATCTTGAAAACCTCGAAACGTTACACTCCGCGGCTGTGTCAAGCGATGTCGTCAAGAACCCTGACAATGCGCTATGCACATGACTGGGGTCTACGAGCGGGAATTACGCTCGGTTCTCGCGGGCGAGAGAAAGGGTGTAGTCGCAATTACTCGCTCATGTACAGAAGTTGAGCGGGCACGGGCTATGCAGGTCTGTCAAAGACCATTCCTAGTCGTAAGAGCACCTGGAAGTGGTTCTGAAGGAACTGGAGATATTCTTGCTCTTCGAGGCGATATGTGCATGCCGATTGAGGTGAAATCCTCAAAAACTGACAAAATCTACCTTTCTGGTCGTACCAAAGACCAGTACGATGCCCTGAAAACAACCGGAGAAAGATGCGGTCTTCTACCGCTGTATGCCTTCCGGCTCAAAGGCGTTAGAGGTGATAGTTGGAGAGTGATGAAAGTACCTGTAAATGGGTTAACTGGAAAACTTCGAGTTCTATCGAGGAGCATTCCGAATGTTCCACTTACGAGAAATGGTTCTCCATACCTGAATTGGCACGATGGTATGCCATTACACAGGTTTCTAGCATTAATCAGTCGATCAGATGGTGCAAGGGCTATCGAGAAATCGACCAACTTCGAGGAAATTAGCCGGAGAATACAGGATACCGGTAGTCTTTCTCAGACCAGTCCTTCAAGTGATTATTCGCTCTCTGTGGAATCACCAGATAGTCTCGATTCAGCGTAATCGAGTTGCGCCTTGGCCTGTTCGAGTTCCTGATGGAGTTCATCCAACTTAGCCTGCCTTAGTAATCTAGCAACTGCGGCTGTATCACGACGTAGGCTATCTAATTCTCGAGATTGTTTACGTTCGGGAATATCCCCCCGCTCAGCCATGTTGCCCCGAGTAGCCATCAGGTCAAGTCAGTTGCGGATTCATTGACGAGTATTCAAGTGGGGGCAGCAGAGGCGGATAGTCATGGAAAGAGGGCTGAGCCTGAATCAGATTCTCTTTGTCGGATTGCTGGCTTGGGCTGGAGTTAGGGGCTGGGCTCCAATTTGGGCTCTAGTATTGATTGCAGCATGGTACTTTGCTTTGGTCTATTTAGAACAGAATGGAACCTTGGACAAATGGAATGCAACTAGAGTTCTTGGAATCATATTGATGCTAAGAACGGGGAAGGGAAAGATTGCCCTTGAACAGTTGGCTAAACCACGTAGATTTTGGAGAGCATATGGAGAATTTTCGATTTGGTTGTGCTTCATAGTAATGTTCGGCGTTATCCTCTTGATAATCAGTGCAGCACTGGCAACTGCAGCGGCTCCCGCACAACAAGAGGTATTACCTGCATCAGATCTTCTCCTTATTCCGGGTGTGACTAGTTTTGTTCCATTCTGGTGGCCGATAATTGCTCTGATTTTTGCCTTAGTTATTCACGAATATAGCCACGGAATACAGGCTAGGGCACACGGTATGCAAGTTCGATCATTCGGGCTTCTTCTAGCTGGTTTGCTTCCCGTTGGGGCATTTGCTGAACCCGAGTATGAGGAAATGTCCCGTGCACCCAGAAGAGAAAGAATGCGATTATTCGCTGCTGGACCTTCAATCAACCTGATTGCCACATTTATCGTCTTAGTTTTGTTATCCGCAACAGCAAATGGATTTGTTGCAAAAAATCCAGGAGTTCACGCAACTGGGATTATTGCTGAAACTGGGGCTCAGGATGCTGGGTTAATGGCGTATGAAACCATTACTCATATCGATAATAATGTAGTGGCTAATCGCGACGATTTTACTGAGGTAATGAAAGATTATTCATCTGGGCAGGTTGCTAATTTCACTGTCATATCTTCTCAAGCAAATGATGCAGAAACACGGGTAGTCGAAATCACCTTCACAGATCGTTGGCAGTATCATATGGATCAATGCGAACAAACTACCGGCTGTGATATGGAAGAAACTAGAGTGTTAATGGAGGCACAAGGAATCGAACAAGGCGACGCCTTTGTTGGAGTTAGTAATCTCCGCTCGAACACAGCAGCAGTGGATGGTTGGAGCTTCTTAGCAGATGATGATTTGAGTGGGCTTCAGAAAGGATTGATATTGCTTGTGGCGCCGTTGATTATGTTGGGGGTTCCAATTCAAAATGATGGCCACACAATGCCTCTAGAAGAACGGGCGATGTTGGCTGCCGGAGATGGGATTATTGCCTCAAACCTCGGAACTGAAGGCATGTTGGCGGCTTTCGATTTCCTTTTCTGGCTGGCTTGGATTAACTTCCTTCTAGGATTCGCCAATCTAATTCCAATGATTCCATTCGATGGAGGTCACATATTCAGAGACGCCACGCATTCAACTATGCGATTCATTATGCGTGGTGCAGACCCAATCCGTATTGAGAATGCGGCAAACAGATTGAGTTCGATGAGTAGCCTTCTAGTGTTATTCATTGTAATTATCCCAATCATTATACCTCGATTGGTAAGTTGATAGAATTGGCTATTCTTCCTCACCTGATTGAGATTGATTCTTGCTGTTAATTCGATCTGTAATCATCTCAATGATTACAGGAGTGGCGATTACTATAGCGACCATAATCGCCAGATTGCTCCAGGAATTGGGAGTGACTTGACCATCTGTTCCACTAGCATAGAGCTTGACAGCACCTACCCAAGGAATTTCCAATGAAGCGACACCAATAATCCACTCATCCTTGATTGCGGTAACCAACTCACCATTTTCATCAGTCAGTGATTGCTGATCGTACTGGCAGCCGTTGCTCCATCGATTATCTCCTGTGGTAATGTAGCCCTCATGTTGAGGAACCCAATTACTGACAGTTAGTTTCGAATTGCCATGGTAGCAATCGTAATCCAATTCCACGGTAATTGAATCTGCGGCTACAATATCTGTTCCTGGCACGTCCCAACCTCCGTTAGGATTCTCTACAGCTTTGAATAAAGCACGATGAATTACAGGAGTATCACTACCACCATTCTTCCTGAATATGATCACATCGCCGGGCATTCCATGAGTTTCGTAACCCTCGTGCTTACCACCAATTTGTGTTGCTTCTGCAAAGGTGATTATTTGGTGGCGGTCTGGAGACATTACTAGGACTAAGTCGCCTGGGTCTATCGCTCCAACAGAACCTTGCTCAGGATCATGCATCATCGAACCAGATTCGACCACGACCATAGGTGGATAAGTGCCGGTTGCAATAGTCATCGAGCCCAATAGAAGTATGACCAATCCGATTGCAAGACTTGCTTCTCGCTTGAGTACTTGAATATCCACAATCACTCCTCCTCAATGTGAGTCGAAGCCTTGCTACTTTCATTATCAGACAAGTCTTCCAGATTAGCAGGTCTAGTCAAAAACACCATGGTCAAAGAGGCGGTGGCGAGGAGGAGACTAACTCCATCAAAATGGGGAGCGGTTGAGTGAATTGAAGAGTCTCCAGCAAGCCACAGGGTTAGATCTACGGTGAATTCCCTAGGGCCTCCTCCCTGTTTAGCGAGGCCAAAAATCATGTTGTAAAGTAAGAGACCGGCACTAATTGATGTTAAACCTAGAATTGTACGATTTGCATCTCTATCGCGCAAAATCTTGGCCCCAGGAAGCAATTTTGACAATCGAGAGTTTGTGGTATTCCACCAAGTGTTAGAATATGTGGAAGAATCGTTTGAATTTGATTCTAAAGAAATTTCATCCCAAGGCTCAGATACTCTTTCTACGGAATCTTCGGAGATCTCAGTCATGGATTCTATTGACCTTGCTCCTGCAGGTTTTATGTGCCTAAATCTGGAACCGACTTTAATCCCCAATTCATTGTAAAGTCTCACAAGATGGGATTGGTATACTGGACCGAGCATGTCAGCGGCTTCCTCGGCTTCCTTACGCCGTCTGAGAACCTCAGGACGTGAATCCAGTAGGAGTATTTCGTCAAGGGCCGCCTTGTGACCGAGATATACAAAAAATTCCGGCACTATCCAAAAGGCTAGAGTCCCTCCAACGATTAAACCAAGCCAACTCCACGGCACCCACATTTCCTTTGAGTCGTCTGTTGTACCACCTAGAACAAACAAGAAAAGTAGACCCCAAATTGTTGCTGCAAGAGACAGTATTGTAAGAGATGAAACTATTCGGAAATGGTTGTCCTTTTGGCCCATCCACCATCTTCGAAAGGTGTTGCTCAGTCGCTTGAAAGGACCTGCCATCACCATATGGGTCACGCTCATGGATTATCTCCCTTATCGCCTGACGTTCCAATGGATTCATGTTTGAAACCGAGCCTCGCTAATCCATGAATCGCTCTTTGGGTGCTGTGTTGATCGCATTGAGCCTATTTCTCTCGGGATGCACTTCAGAGACTGAAAAGCCCCTCGACCCTCTGCAGGATGAGGACGGAGACGGACTTTCAAACGGCTGGGAATTAGAGCGTGGTTTTGACCCCAGAAATGCCTCAGATGTGCTAATTTGTCAAGGTCAGGCAAAATTCTGTGAGCGACAATATGACAATCACACCTTCCCAGAAACCCATAATTCATTTTCCACAACAGAGGATGGGACTTGGATGGCAATAAATCACTACACGGCTTTACAAGCACAATGGGATGGAGGCATCCGTGCCTTCATGATTGACATTCATCATTTGACCAATGATGATACAGAAAAAGAAGATGTGCGATTTTGTCATGGTAGTCCAGATGCGTTTCCTCATCCTTGCATGTATTCAGAAGTAGATGCCTTTGCTTGGTTGAGTCACCTAAACTCGCTGATGAACAATAGTTCGGGTGATGTTGTTACCCTACTAATCGAGAACTATGTTCCCGGCGAACATGTAGATTATCTGTTCAATGTCACCGGAATGAGAGACAAAACTTGGGTCCATCAAGTGGGAGAAGATTGGCCAATGCTTGGTGATATGGTTCTGAATGGAAAAACACTGGTCGTCTTCTGGGATTATTCAGATGATGAGAGATGGCCGTGGTTACATCATGCTTGGACTCATTCTTGGGATACACCATACGGAGAGGACGAAGAAAGTCAGATGTCATGTACGGTTGGAAGAGGAAGCGGCGAAGCAGAAGCTTGGCATCTAAACAACTGGCTAAGCACGCCTTGGGGGTTTGCTGATCCAGTAAGATCATCTGACGTGAACGATTACGATTTCCTCTTGACCAGAGCCATAGAATGTTGGGAAGTTTTTGATGATAGGCCAACCTTCATCGCTGTTGATTATTGGAGCAATGGAGAGATACTCAATGTTACACTCACCCTCAATGAAATGGATCATTGGTCCGATGAAATACCCCCTCATCCGGGAATCTAATTTCGGATTCTAGATTTGTCAATCTAACCAATCGGTTCATGTTGGTCGGGCTATGCCAAAGGCTCGATGTCTGCCGAGGCTCTCGAACTTCTACACCCGCAAGTTCGGGAATTAGTCGAGCAGCGAGGCTGGAAATTGACTCCGGTGCAAGAGGCTGCAACCGCAGATTTGGTCGATGGGAAGGACCGTATTTTAGTCGCACCAACGGGTAGCGGAAAAACTGAAGCGGCAGTTCTTCCAATTGCTTCGAGAGCCCTGAAAGAAGATTGGAATTCTCTATCAATACTGTATATTACACCGCTTAGAGCACTAAATCGAGATATTGACAGGCGGTTGGCTAACTTGCTCGAACCGCTTGGCATAAGTGTTGGACTACGCCACGGTGACACCAGTCAAAAAGAGAGAACTAAGCAATCAAAGAAGCCTCCAAATTTGCTAGTGACAACCCCTGAGACTGCTCAGATTATGTTGCTAGGAAGTCGATTGAGAGAACATCTAGCAGGAGTAAAGGCAGTTATTTTGGACGAAGTTCACGATTTGGCCGCTAGTGAGAGAGGAGCACAACTTTTGATTGGACTCGAGAGAATTGCTGGTTTGGAAGGAACTAGCGGCCGATTCCAAAGAGTAGGACTTTCAGCAACTGTGGGCAATCCTGAGGAGGTCGCAAATTGGATGTCGGCGGGCGCAAAACCAATTTTTGGCCCGGCCCCACGAACAACCAAGGTTACCGTTCATCGAGAGACCCCGACAGCAGAAGATGACCTATTAGCAGGTGAATGGGCGATTTCTCCAAAGTCGATTGCCGCATTTCGTCATCTTGCAAATACACTGATTGAAGATTCGCCTTCGCTTGTTTTCGTAAACTCTAGATCTACTGCGGAAACAGTTGCACAAAGGTTGGCTTCGATTGTTCCTGAAATCCAAGTTGGCGTCCATCATGGAAGCCTAGCGGCCGAAACTAGACGTGAGATGGAGGAGGCTCTCCGAGCCGGTGAATTACACGGATTAATTTGTACTTCCAGTCTTGAATTGGGAATTGACATTGGAAGTATTCGAAGAGTTCACCAGTTGAACAGCCCAAGGGCCGTAGACAGGATGTTGCAACGTGTTGGGAGGGCTGAGCATCATCTTGGAGGAACAGGGAGAGGTGACGTATTGGCTTGGGAAATTGATGACATCGCAGAATGTGCAGTAATCGCAAGACGTGCTATGGCCGGTGAATTGGAAGGAGTTGAATGGAGATATAATCCGGCCATTGTCGCTGCAAATCAATTTCTACAAATGGCTGCGGAGAGAGGTGTTGTTCCATTAGAGCAAGCCACTGAATTACTAAAGCGCTCGACTATTTTTCCCCAGTGGACAGAAGAAGATACCTTAGCAGTTATTCGAGTTTTAGACGATAGGTGGCTATTACGATTAATCGAACAGCCACGACAATCAGATCCAACAATTTGGCATCCGAAATTATGGCAGGGATTGGCAAAGAAAGCCAATGTGGATGCAAGACCTGCAGATTTAGTTCCGGAGGATAGACCTCCTTGGGACGAGGAACACGAAGAGGCTCAGAAATCTCGTTGGCGACGTGCAATGGTTCAACACTTGCCGGAGTCTCTCAATTCTGGATGGTTTTCACCCGCTGGAAAATTGGGTAGAAATCGTACCGAACATATCTCAATGATTCCTGACGAAATCGCCTACAAGGTGCGAGATGCTGTAACAAGGCGGGTTTTGGGTTCTGTCGATGAAGCCTTCGTCCTATCTCTGAACGATGTCGGGGAAGACGATGCTGGGCGACCAAGAAGATTCGTTATGGCTGGCCGAACTTGGATGATTGTAGATGCCGACCCTGAACAAAGCGAATTATTGGTTGCTCCTGTAAAAGATACTGGAGAGGCACCGGTATGGGCGGGGGAATTGCCTCCTGTACCGATTGAAGTTGCTATGGAAGTTGGAAAATTGAGGAGAAGTGCTGCAACTGCAATTGGAGCAATGGATGCGATGAAAGGAGATATCGATTTCGAAAACTATCCTCTATCTGAGGTCGCTAGAGCCGACTTATTGAATGCGGTTGCAGAACACATAGATGCAACCGAAAATTTGCCTACTGACACCACCTTGACTATCGAAAGTAGAGACAATGCTGTTGTCTTGAATACCTGCAGAGGGAGTAGGATAAACGAGACCCTAGCCCACTTTATTCAGGCAATGGGTTCTATGCGGGAAGGAAAGATGGGTACTACTCTGGTCGACCCATATCGAATTGCATTCCAAGTTCCAGGAACTACGGCTGCTCATGTAATTGAATGGTTGACAACAACTTCCCCAGATGCACTTGAAGCCATCCTCAGAATGACAATTCCTAATGGTAGAGCACTTAGATGGAGGATGGTACAAGTAGCTAGGAAAATGGGTGTTTTGCAAAAGGCAGCAGATCCACGGCGAGTCAATATGCAAGGTCTGATGCAAAGATATCGAGGCACCCCAGTTGTTGAGGAAGCCCTGTCGAAATTATTCCATGAAAGGATGGACATTGAGGGAACAATGGATCTAATTCGAGATGTCCAACAAGGAAAGGTGGAGGTTTTCCACACTCCTAGTGGACCACTTGGATTATCGCCAAAATCTGAACGTGACTTACTTCTACCTGCATGGTCTGACGTACAACTCAGAGAGCGATTAGAAACTCGACTCATGGCAGAAAGAGCAGTGTTAATCTGTCTCAATTGCAAAGATAAATCACGAAGCAGAGTTGGCCGTATGCAGCAGCGTATCGAACCTTGTTCAAATTGTGGAGGCACTATGCGGGCTTGCTCACCAGAGCGCATGGAATCTATGCTAACTGGATGGGTAACCAGCGATGACCCAAAGGAACGTGCAAGGATGCAGAAGAATGCCGAATTAATTCAAACCCACGGGCATGATGCCGTTCTAGCCTTGATGGGAAGGGGTGTAGGTGAAGAAACCGCAACTAGATTGTTGAGAGGTTTATCACGTGGAAATCGAGTCGCATTACTTCGTGCCATACATAACGCAGAACTGCAATATGCAAAGACTAGGCGCTATTGGAGTTAGAAAGCGATATTGAATGCCAACCTTTCGGGGTCATGTGCTAATCGGTCTGACTGGACGCTATGCCTCGGGGAAATCAACCGTAGTGGACTTTCTCGTATCCAAGGGATTGGCAAGTGAATCATGCTCAGATTCCATACGTGCTCATCTCAAAGAGAACGGAATCGAAGAATCTCGAGAGAATCTAATCAATGGTGGAAATGAATTACGCAGAAGCGGCGGTCCGGGAATTCTAGCAGAAATGCTACTCGAGAGATTAGATGGAAAGAATGCAGTAATCGATTCGATTAGAACACCCGGAGAAGTAGAGGCCTTACAGGAACGTGATGATTTCATTCTGATCGAAGTTCGTGCAGGAATGGATGCCCGCTGGCAAAGAGCACAGGCTCGTGCAAGGACAGGAGATATTGTTGACAGAGAGACTTTCTTCGCAAACGAAGAGAAAGAAGCAGTTGCAAAAGATGAATCTGGTCAAGCCCTCAATGCAACTGCCTCCCTAGCCGATCTCGTATTAGTCAACGATGGAAGCCTAGAGGACTTACATTCAGACCTAGAGGAACTCTGGGTTATGCTTTCTGAGTAAATCAGGCTGAGCGATAATTTACTCCGGATTCAGTGAACATACTGGTTGCGATTTCGAAGTCTTCCTCCCAGCGCTCGGGTATCTCACAATCTTCGGGATATACTACTTCCTTAACGCCGGCTTGAATCAGAGAACGAGCGCATCGTGAGCAAGGTGGCCAAGTAACGTAGGCAGTACAATCCTTGAGTGAAATACCGATTCGAGCCGCGTGCATGATTGCATTTTCTTCGGCATGACAAATCATTGGATACTTCTGACTACGGTCGTTAAGCCTAGCAGCGGTATCTTCGATTCCTCTTGGAAAACCATTGAATCCGGTTGAACGAACTTCTCTGTCTTCTCCAACCACAACACAGCCGACCTTGGTAGAAGGGTCCTTCGACCAGTCTGAGATATGTTTCGCTAGGTCAAGAAATCGTGCATCCCACTTCAAACTCATCTATTCACCTCAGGGTCGCCCACCAGGAGGGTCGTTATCTCGGTTGGCCTCTGTACGACTCGGGTCATAGCCCTCCCAAACTTCTGGATTTGCATAGCAATCAGGGTCATCGCGGTCTGCTTGACCTCCGTTATCATTGTCTATACCATCGCCGCAATTTCCAGCGCCTCTATCTTCATCACTCGATAGAAGGGCATCTGGACCGCCTCCCATCATTACTGCAATTACCAATCCAAAAAGGACGATAATCAGCATTATGAGGATGACTTTGGAACTAGTGTCCTTAGACTCAACCTGGACAACAATTTCGACCTTGTCCTCTACCTTGGATGTCATACTTGGCCTCCGAAGTGGGTCATCCCTTTTGATTCTCAATGTACGCGAAGGTGCTCCCAAAGGTCGCCATCGCTTCTTTCTACAGCAAACTTTAGCAAATCTCCGACAAGATATACACTACCCATAACGGAGATGCTACAAGCCGCTTGCCTTGACATGATTTCAGCGATTTCAAGAGCCTTTGTTGGATCTGTTTCTATTTTTGGTTCGTCCAATCTATTTGAAAAAATCAGATCAGCGAGCTCCTTTGCATCCACCGCTGGATTTCTCCCAGTGGTTGGTTCTGTAACGATGATGTGACGGAATGTTGGCATATGCCAAACTTCACTTGTTACATCGGCTAAAGCCTCTTCCAAATTGGCCTTTTGAGTAACTCCGATGAGAAGAATTGTCGGCTCTTGAATTGACATTAATTCGGCCTGCAAACCATCGGCATTGTGAGCAGCGCTAATCCTAATTTCTGAATTGAACAATTCTTTTGGTGGCCAATTTGGAGAGCGACCAGGCCAATTGATATCATTTGATGGTAATTCCCATCCAAATGTCGTAGCGATATATCCTGCAAAAATGAACCAATCTTCCCAATAATTGTCAATTTCTAATCCCTCATGGACATACAAGTCGTCACCAACTACCTCGGCAATCGTTTCCAAAACGGATTCATCCCCGGGATGGTAAACCACCATTGGCACACCTTCACGATGAATTCCAGCTTTAGCGAGAGCGATTTGCTCACGAGTATCCCCGAGTATTTCGGTGTGGTCGAGGCCAATGGTGGTAATGACGCATAGGTCGGCATCGACCAAACATGTCGCATCACCCTCTCCGCCTAATCCGGTTTCGATTATTGCTCGATCTATGCCAGCATGAGAAAAGGCTAGCATGGCGATTGCAAATGTGCATTCGTAGAAGGTTGGTTCTTCGCCTAATTCTTTTCCAACTTCTACAGCAGCAGCACGAACCGCAGAGAGATGATGATCGAAAGTCCGCGAATCGATTACCTCTCCGTCGATACGAACCCTCTCTTCAATGACAACAAGATGTGGAGTAGTAAACAGACCTACCTTCAATCCGCTATTCGCCGCAGCGCTGGAAAGAAAGGCACACAGAGTTCCCTTTCCATTCGTTCCGGCGACATGAATCGATGGGAAATCCAATTGTGGATTATCCATCTTCTGTAGTAACAACTCTATTCTTTGCAAACCGAGATTCATGCCGGCAAATCGCCTATCCATGAGCCATTCTCGGTCTTCCATTGCTACACAACCGTCGCGCCCCTACAGGGCGCGGGTACGGGTCAAGGTGATATGGAACTTGAACTTGGGGGAGATTGTGTCCGACCAAAGTGAAAGTGTCATCGAGATGATGATCGAGCAATGGGAATCGATGGTTGGCATGGCTGGAATGTTCATTGTGACTATAGGAATCGGTATGTTCATTCAACCGCTATATGATATTCCAGAGGCTAGAGCATTCGGGGAAGAAGGGACTACGAAATCTGGGTTTATTTTGTTTGAACTATTGATGATTGGAATTTTCACAGTGGCAATTATTTGGTTAGCCCGCAAGGGATTGGATTACCTAATCAAAGGCATAGTAATGCTCGCCCTTGGACTGAGCCTATTCTATGCCATTCAACCATTCACCTTGCTCATTCTCTACATTCTTGGATTCGCTACGGCTGCTTCTGTTGGGATTTCTGCTCTCGCGATTACCATTGGAGGGATGACTGCACTAAATCGATATCCAGAATGGTGGGTAGTGAATTCAGTTGGAGTGATGGTAGGTTCGGGAGTAATCGTAATGATTGGAATCTCATTCGTTCCAACACTCGTCATAATTTTCATGGTTCTAGCGGCAATTTACGATTATTGGGCTGTTCACAAAAGCAAGCATATGCTTGAACTTGCAGATACGATGATCGGACTCAAACTGCCTGTTTTACTTGTCGCTCCTAAGGAAAAGGGATACTCTTTCCTAGAACAAGAAGGAGACATAATGCAAGATTCACCGCCACCTCCACCTACAGAAGTAATGGAAGCAGAACTAGTTGACAGACAGGAGAGAATGAAACCGAAAAAGAAGAGTCGAGATGCCTTATTCATGGGTCTAGGTGACGTTATCTTCCCCGGTATGTTAGTCATCTCAGCAATTTCCTTCCTACCTGATTGGGGACCAGAAATTTGGAATCCATACGGCACTTTCTACATGGCGCAAATTGTTGTAGCAATTGGTACACTTATCGGAGGCCTAGTTGGATATGTGCTGCTTATGACCTTCGTTGCCCAAGGAAATCCACAACCAGGGCTACCGTTGCTAAACGGCGGGGCGATATTGGGTTACATCATCAGTGGAATCTATGCTGTTGGGCCTGCGCAATTGTTTCAGGCGATTACCTTCCTCTAGCGCATCGTGCTTGAAATAGTGAGATTCCCCGATTCATTGAAGGCTAAGTGTTGAGCCCTTAGGTTCGGTTGTTATGCTGGACATGAGCATGTTCCGAGAGCACGCGGATGTGCTGAGGGCCGACCATGACAAGAGAGAGATGCCTCATGACAACATCGACGAAGTGATCCGTCTCGATGAAGAATGGCGGCAAGCAAGATACGATGTCGACCAACTCAGAAAGAAGCGAAATGAGGCCGCTAGAGGTATTGCCGAAGCAAAGAAATCCGGGGATTCCGCTGCTGCAGACGCAATTTTAGCAGAGGTTGCAAGTCTCGGGCAAGAGATTGATTTTCTAAGTGAAAAAGTCGATTCCTGTTTGGCAGAGAGAGATGCAATTAGAATGCGAGTTCCAAATATCCTGCATGAATCAGTTCCGGTAGGAGAAGATGACCAGAAGAATACCTTACACAGTTTACACGGTGACAAGACCGAGTTAGGATTCGAAGCGCGTAATCATAACGATCTGATCGAGATGAATAATTGGGTTGACCTTGCTAGAGGTGCGAAGGTAACCGGTTCTCGCTTCTACTTCCTTCAGGGCGACCTTGCCCGATTAGAAATGGCTCTACAGAGTTATTCCGCTAATTTCCTCATGGAGCGAGGCTACACCTTGGTGCAACCACCGCTAATGATGAACCGTGAGGCCTACGAAGGCGTCACTGATTTGGGTGACTTTGAGACTGTCATGTATGGTATTGAACCAGACAAATACTACCTTATCGCAACTAGCGAGCACCCACTCACTGCGATGAGAATGGACGAAATTATCGAACCATCAGAATTACCGATTAAGTTGGTTGGTGTATCTTCTTGCTTCCGACGCGAGGTAGGAGCACATGGGTTGTCTGATCGAGGAATTTGGAGAGTACACCAATTTACCAAGATCGAACAAATTGTCATTTGCAAGCCAGATGATTCCTGGGAACATCATGAGGAGTTACTCACCAATGCAGTTGAGTTATGGGATAGCCTAGGTCTGCATTACAGAGTAGTAAATATCTGCACAGGCGACATGGGAACTGTTGCCTCGAAGAAATACGACCTAGAGGCTTGGTTGCCTGGCGCAAATGCATACAAGGAAGTTGTTTCATGCTCAAATTGCACCGATTACCAAGCTAATCGCCTACGGATGAGATATCGCACTGCCGAAGGAAATTCCGCTGTTCATACTCTGAATTCTACAGCGGTTGCCACCAGCAGGGCTCTAGTGGCGATTATGGAACAATATCAGAACGAAGATGGAACGGTTCGAGTTCCTGATGTTTTAGTTCCACACATGGGTGGTCAGAAAATTCTCAAGCCACTAAATTGAATCTAGGCGCTCGAAGGGTTGGATTTCTTCGCCATCACTTTGACTATCATTGCGAGTAGAATAAGGGCAAAGAGTGCTGCCAACGGAGCAAGGAAAATCGCCATTATTGATAGTATCAGACTTGCTATATTTTCACCTGTTGATACAACTGGGTTACCAATTCCAGCGGTAATGGCTGTAGATACTCCTCTAGTGACAACTGTTGCACCTTGCACCGCTGCGGTTACACCACCACCAGCGATGATTGCTAGAGCCCACTGAATTACAGGATCTGTACCTCCAAGAACGATTGCGGTCATTCCGGTACCTGCAATAATTGCGGCTGGACTGGCAATTGAATCCAACAGGTTGTCAACCCATGGAACATAGTATGCTGCAAGTTCGGCTATTGTAGCAACTCCTAGGAGAATTACCGCAACATTAGAATCGAAATATTCCAATGATGAATTTGTCAAATCAACATCCACTGCATCGGCTCTGACAGCAATAGAAAGTAGGAAAGGTGGTAGGAAAACACGGAATCCAGAGGCTGCCGCAAGGCCTAATCCCATACATAATGCGAGTATGATGTCGAATTCGTTCACGATTATGGCGAGCAAACGGCCACTATTGAATCCAATGCCGGCATAATTCAGTCGCCGAGCTCAACTAAAGTCGCTCCCATATCGACTCTATCGCCTTCTGCGAAATTCACTGAAAGTACTTCACCGGCCTTAGGCGCTTGGATTCTGTGCTCCATTTTCATCGCTTCCATCACCAACAAAGTTTGACCTTCACGAACTCTTTGTCCGGCTTTTGCATGTACCTCGAGAATAGTTCCAGGCATCGGGGCGGTTAGACCACCTTCGCCTGCGGCTGAATCAGCGCTTCCTGGTTCGTGACCATGAACTACATGGATTCGCCCGTTGATGTGAATCCACCAATCATCACCAACCTTTGCTACGTGCGCGATATGCGCGGAACCGTCTATGTCGACAAGGAGCCTAGCGCCTTGGGAATCTCGGGTAATGCCAATTTCAGAATGTGGTGCTTCGTGTCCATCCCGAGTCAGCCCCGCAAGACTTAGTGTGCCCTCTGAATCGGACAATTTGGCGGTGTAACGAACACCCGATTCTCCAATACTCCACTCCATCTTTTTTCACCTCAGGGAAATGACCTCGTCAAGGTCCTGAATGGGTCTCCGCTGTGCCCTGTATGCTCATCCACAAACGACTCAGATGACCCTGAGCCTGCACGGTCAAGTCCGAATCGACTTGCTGCTGCGGCAATTGCCACAAGAGTAGCAGGATCTGGGTCTGGCTCAGCGAAATCAGAAATATCTCTGGAATCCAAATAATCGGTAGTAATTCCACCAGAAATAAAATCCGGATGGGTAGTCATTTGACGTAAGAATCCAATGTTTGTTATTACTCCAAGAGCCCTTAGGTCGGAGAGTGCATTATCTAAGCGTCTTGCAGCTGCAGTTCTTGTTGGGGCGTGAACGATTAATTTGGCTAACATCGGATCGAAGTCGACGGTCACCGCATCTCCTTCTCGAACGCCAGTGTCGACCCTAATTCCAGGGCCTGCTGGTGCACGCCACATCGCTAGGTCACCAATTGCTGGAAGGAATCCTTTGCTGGGATCTTCTGCATAGATTCGGGCTTCCATAGAATGACCAGTGATTCCTATATCGGATTGAGACAATCCAAGTGGTAATCCTGCTGCAACTTCAAATTGCTTCTGTACGATATCTATTCCAGTAATCATCTCGGTTACCGGATGCTCTACTTGTAGACGGGTATTCATTTCTAAGAAGAAGAATTCACCTCGGTCAGAAAGTAGGAACTCAACTGTTCCTGCTCCTTCGTAATCGACCGCCTTTGCAGCCTGAACAGCCGCTTCACCCATCGCTTCTCGAATTGTCGGAGTAACCGCTGGACTCGGGGCTTCCTCGATGACTTTCTGATGGCGGCGTTGTAGTGAACAATCCCTTTCGTTCAAGTGAATACAATTCCCTTGACTATCTGCTAGAACTTGGATTTCGACGTGACGAGCACCTTTCAGAAGTCTCTCAACATATACGGTACCGTCACCGAATGCTGCGGTTGCTTCTCTAGCCGCGGCTTCGTATTCTGTTCGCAGCATCTTCGGCTCGTGTACTGAGCGCATTCCCTTTCCTCCTCCTCCAGCGCTTGCTTTCAGCAAGAGAGGATAACCAACACGAGCCGCTGAAGATGCTAGAACACCTAGATGATCAGAATCACCGCCAATGGAAATTTCTTCGCCAGGAATTACCGGAACTCCTGATTCTATCATACAGCGGCGGGCAGAAATCTTGTCACCCATTGTGTCGATTGCAGCTGCAGGTGGTCCAATCCAAATTAGACCTGCAGCCTTGACCGCATTTGCAAAATCGGCTCGCTCTGAAAGGAATCCAAAACCTGGATGAATAGCTTGAGCACCCGTAGAGCGGGCGGCCTCGATAATGGCATCTCCATTGAGGTAAGTATCCGCTAGAGTAGTACCTGGAAGATGCACGGCTTGATCTGCATTTTCGACGTGTAGGGAGCCTGCATCAGGGTCTGAATAAACCGCAACACCACGAAGTCCAGATTCTTTGGCAGCCCGTAAAACCCTGACTGCAATCTCACCTCGATTAGCAACCAAGACCGTGTCGAATGGGCGAGGAGCCGAGGTCATCCAATCTGGAATCATTATGCCAACTCACTCTTCTGGTACCCAATCCGGCTTTCTTCTCTCAAGGAAGGAGGAGAGGCCTTCTTGACCTTCTCTAGAACCGCGCATTTGGCTCGTCTTGTCGAGTGTCCAAAGTCGTAATTCATCATCTCCTGCATTCCAAGTATCGAAGGTCATGGCCAGCTTCTTTGATTCAGCCACCGCCATTGGACCGGTAGTCATCACATCTGCAACTACTCGTCCGATAGCCTCATCGAATTCTAGAGGTGAATCAACTACTTCGTTTAGCCAACCAATTCGTAGTCCTTCTTCTGAACCAACTCTGCTAGCCAGCATCGAAAGTCTGCGGAATTCGGCACTGCCTAACTTACGATACACATAGGGTCCAATCACTGCTGGAAGAATACCTAATTTGGCTTCGGAAAGAGCGATTCTTGTACGTGGTTCACCAATTGCGTGGTCGACGCAGGCTACGAGTCCTGCGCCTCCTCCAAGGGCTACACCCTGTACTGCACCAACGGTAAAGCAAGGATGTGCCCATAGTGAATAGAATAGGCGATCAAGTCTTTCTGAATCTGCTCGATTTTCTTCTGGTGTTGCCGCGCCGGCATCTCGCATCATATTGATGTCCGCGCCGGCGCAGAAGTGCTTTCCATCTCCGCGAAGAACAATTACTCGTAGATATTCGGCGCCGTCAGAATCGTGCAGAGATTGGGTCGCCCCTACTGATCTCTGAGCGGTCCAACTTAGCGCTTCGACCATTTCTGAAATCAACTGTACATTTAGGGCGTTGAATACATCTGAGCGGCGTAGTGTAAGCCTCGCAATAGCGCCATCTATTTCGAGGCTACAAAGTTCGGCTACGGGTTTTGCGTCACTCATTTTCGTGCCTTGCATAATTTCACATCCTGAATACGCCATATCCATTGTCTGGGAATGGGGCGTTAAGGCTCGCCGATATTGCTAGCCCTAAGACATCTCTAGTGTCGCGAGGATCGATCACTCCATCATCCCAAAGACGGGCGGTTGAGTAGTAAGGCGAGCCCTCAGTCTCATATTTCTCTAGAATTGGTCGACGGAACTCATCCAATTCTTCGCCCGACATCGGAGACAATCCTTCTCGGGCTCGTTGATCTTGTTTGACAGTAGCAAGAACATCCGCTGCTTGTGGCCCACCCATAACAGAAATTCTTGCGTTGGGCCACATGAAGAGGAATCGTGGGTCGTATGCTCGGCCACACATTCCATAATTTCCAGCCCCATGAGAGCCTCCGATAATTACTGTAAATTTGGGAACAGGTACACAAGATACAGCGGTTACGAGTTTAGCACCATCCTTAGCAATCCCGCCTGACTCAGCGTCACGGCCAACCATGAATCCTGTAATATTCTGCAAGAAGATTAGTGGCACTCCACGCTGACCGCATAATTCGACAAAGTGAGCACCTTTGAGAGATGATTCGGAGAATAGAATCCCATTGTTTGCTACTATCCCAACGGGATAGCCATGTATTCTAGCAAAGCCACAAACCAAGGTATTTCCATATCGCGGTTTGAACTCGTGGAAGCGAGAACCGTCAACGATTCTAGCAATTACTTCGCGAACATCGAATGGTGTACGATTGTCTGTGGGGATTATTCCCATCAAGTCCTCAGTATCGTGAGCGGGTGCTTCTACTGGCTTAACGTCCAATCTTTGCTTTGGCTCAATGTTGAGATTCTCTACAACATTACGAACCATGCGTAGGGCTTCCTCCTCATTTTCAGCGAAATGGTCAGCCACACCAGATTCTCTGGTGTGAACATCAGCGCCGCCCAAATCTTCGGCGCTAACCTCCTCGCCTGTCGCCGCCTTGACCAGTGGTGGCCCAGCGAGGAAAATTGTTCCATTACCCTTGACGATAATCGATTCATCAGACATCGCTGGAACGTATGCGCCTCCTGCCGTACAACTTCCTAGAACTGCGGCTACCTGTGGAATCCCTTTGCCCGACATCATAGCTTGATTTCGGAAGATACGGCCAAAGTGACCGATGTCGGGGAAAACCTCGTCTTGCATCGGTAAGAACGCCCCTCCGCTATCGACAAGGTAGATGCATGGTAGATTGTTGGCATCTGCAACATCTTGGGCTCGAATATGCTTCTTCACCGTCATTGGGTAGTAGGATCCGCCCTTGACGGTGGCATCGTTTGCAACGAATAGGCATTCTCGACCATGAACTAAGCCGATTCCGGTAATGATTCCAGCCGACTGGGCTTTACCATCATACAGTTCATTCGCCGCCAGACTAGACAATTCCAAGAAAGGACTTCCTGGATCACAAATTTCTGCTATTCGCTCTCTAGGAAGCATCTTTCCTCGAGAGCGATGTCTCTCGACATACTTTCCGCCGCCACCCTGTTTTACTGCTTCCAATCGCTCCTTGAGGTCGGCAGCTAAGGCAAGGTTTTGCTCCCTTCTACGCTGCCAATCTTGGCCGGAACGGTCGACTCGGGTCGGCAATCTGTCCATCGCAATCAACCCGCGAGACTGCCGGCGAACCTTGAATCCAATGGAGACGACATCGTAGATGTCGTGATTAGACGCCTAACATCAATCGCCCAACATTACGCAATCCAGGGGCCATTCCAACCACCATTAGTGCAAGCCCAATCAACAGTCGGAGATGTTGTTGACGATATTCGAAGTTGGCCATTGAATAGAACCAGAATACAACTCCACCAATTCCTAACTTAAGGACTGCAAAAGTCAGTGCGGTATCGAACAATTGCACCACTGCCTCCGATACTATATGCTTCTCAGTGTATCCAAAGAAGTCAATACCGATGTATGTAGCAATACCATCCATCAACTGGCCAGCAACGGGAAGGAATGCAACCGGATATGCCATTGTTGCCTTCAGTCGTAGGGATTCAATCAGAGTCTTCTGCTCCGACTCGAGTTCCATGTATTCATCTTCGTTCATTCCAGGCGGTAAAATTCCCGCAATTATTCCTTGAGATTCAAGTTCTGCGGCGGCCTCTCTTCCTTGTTCTAGCATGAACCAGCACAGTACTACTGGGAATCCAATAACTACGACCACAGCAACGAAATTGTATGGATAATTGTCAATTTGAGTTATGTCGATTGAAGACAAATACGATGCAATGGCTCCGAAGAGAACTAGACAACCGCCGATTCCTGAAAAGTAGACTGTGCGCTGGATATTGTCAAAACCATCAGCGCTGGATTCCAAAATATGCGGGGAGAAGAACGCAATTAGGCTGAAGAATAGCATCAATGAGATATCGAAGTCAACTTTACCATCGATTGAATTCGCATAGATTACAAATTGAGTGAAGATGATGATCATCGAAGCGGATTTTACCTTCTCGGCCTTTTCTTCATCGCTAGAATCTGAGTTATGGATTGAATATCCAAACCAGCCAGCGATAATTACCCAAGCAGCTGTCTGGAAGTGAACTCCAGGACTTACAAACCATGCTGAGAAGAATTCGCCAAACATTTCTGCGTCTTCTACAATCTCTCCGAGTGCCGCCCAAAGCACGAATGGAAGTAATGCCAGTAGCGTTCTGTCAGAGCCATCGACTCCCAAATGCCTCAACCATCCAGACATTGCTACGACAAACATGGCCAGAACGATTCCATAGGTCATGGTGTTGACCATGTTGTAACCGGAATCTCCAGTCGATTCTCCAATCACGGGATCGAGATAATATTTGTAGACAAAATCAGATAATGGATTGGAAAAATCCATTGAACCAAGGAATGCTCCAATACAGAATAATGTCATTATTACGGCGAGCGCTTGGATTACCAAACGCTCGTAATCGTACCACTCCTCTAGCACGTTCACGGCCTGTCGAGAAAGCACCTGCGCTTAGGCGTGGCGGCTGTAGAAATCACTCTTCGCCGTAAGTTATTGACTCGTCTTCTGCCAATTCTAACATCTCAGCGACTTCTTCCTCATCATCTGGATCGACTTGAGCAGACTTGAATCTGCGTTCACGTCGGCGTCGGGCATCTGCGAGTCCGGGAACTAATGAATCGAAGGCATCGGTTGATCCTTTACCGGTTTCATATGTCTCAAGACTTCGGGATTGTATTCTCATACGCTTGCGATCTTGTTCTAGACCGTGCAAGACCGTTCCATGTTCTGCTCCATTGAGAATATTCTCAATTGCGGGGGTTGCTAATGCTAGACCATCCTCGTCCCCAATTACCAAAACTGTAGAGCCATAGATTGCCATCTCGGTTTGGGACATCTCTTCGATTAAGCTACGAATGCGTCCGTTCCTTCCGATTAATCGGCTTCGCATTCGGCGTGTCTGGTTTGGCTGACGTCCTACCCATTCACGAATGTCGTACATTCGGAGGAATACCTCGTCATCGAGTAATTTTACCGCGCGATTTGGTGCTAGTCCACGCCCAATCGCGCGGATTACATCAGGCATTTTCATTTTCACGATTGGATCTGGTTCATCCACTTCCCAAATAGCCGATACATCACCGGTTTGGGAATCGATTTCCAAACTCGCGCCACTTGCTTTCTCAAGCATCTTGCGAGTACGACCTGCCTTGCCAATTAGCACCGCTATGCGGTCCTTGGGTATGCGGGCTAGGAGTTCCACGAAAGCGGGCGACCCGCCGTCCCGTTTTAATCCCCGCCCGAAAGGGCGGGGTAGGTTGGAACCGGTTCCTCGAGCACTCTTAACAAAGAGTCAGCGAGATTTACCTCGTATCCTTGTCGATTAATCCACTCAACGAGGCGAGTGACGTCTCGAACTAGGAACTCATTTGAGGAAGGATGAGCACTAACTACTGCTTGACCGACATCAATTACCCATG
>WTHI01000065.1:0-3160 GCA_011523185.1 Methanobacteriota archaeon | reverse complement strand
GGTTTGATTTCCATCAAAGATTTGCACCCCGATTACAATGATTTTGATGTGCTAACAGAGAAGATTAACCCAAAGCCAGAGATGGAGGTGGAAATCGATGTCTGATTCTGTCGAATTATCTACTATTCTTGAAGCGATTCTTTTCAGCGCCGGTCGCTCTATGACGGTTGAAGAACTAATGGAGCAAACCGGTAAAACTCGTTCAGAGGTTTCCGGCGCTTTGGAGAACCTGCGTGCTACAATCAAGCGTCGAAGAGACTCTGCCTTGCAATTAACAGAAGTTGCAGGTCGATGGATTTTCGAGGTTAGACCTACACTTTCCTCCCATCTTCCAGAATCGGTCAGGCCGGATGTTCCAGCAAGATTGCTACCAGCGGCGGCACTCATCGCGTATCATCAACCGATGAAGCAAGCCCAACTGGTCGATATGATTGGCCCCAAGGCTTACGATAGGGTCAGGGAATTAGCCGGATTGGGTTTCATCGATAGACGCAGGGATGGATTGACCAGACGATTAACCACAACTCGTAGATTTGCAGAATACTTCGGTTGCCCTGAAGTTGAATACCAGAAGGTAAGAGAGTGGTTTAGGGCAGAAGCTGGAAAGGCTGGACTTACCAGTGCACAGTTAGCCGCATCACTTTCTGATGAACAGATGACTATCGAAGAGTTCTCTGAAGCACCATCCGAAGAGGCGCTAGCGATGGAAGCGGCTCAAGGCGACGAGTGATTACTCGCCACGAACTTGTTGCAATGCAGATTCTACCGCTGCCATGGTGATTCTTTCGCCACTTTCCCGAACGATAGCGGCCACAGGCTCGATTTCATCTGGGGAGGCACCTGCACTGGCAATCATATTGCGTAAGTGCAGTTTCATGTGACCCGCCTGTATGCCAACTGTTGCAAGGGCTCGAAGAGCACCGAGATTTTGTGCCAGACCTGCAGCGGCCATTACCTTCGCTAGATCATCCGCGGAGTTAATGCCCAGGAGTGCTACATTTGCTTGGGCTCCTGGGTGGATTGTAATCGCCCCTCCGACTAATCCAACAGCCATTGGAATCTCAATAGAACCGACTAGATTCCCATCTGCGTCCTTTTCCCAATGAGTCATTGAACCATATCTGCGCTCATGTGATGCGTATGAATGGGCGCCGGATTCCACAGCTCTCCAGTCTTGTCCGCAGGCAATTGCAATAGGTGATATTGCATTCATTATTCCCTTATTGTGGGTAGTTGCACGGAATGGATCTGCTGCGGCGAAATGGTAGGCTTGTAAGACTCCGTCAATCACTTCTGCACCTCTAGATGGGTCGTCACCGGTATCGGACATCTCTTCTGGAGTGAATGTAGCACTAACTCTTGCCAACCTATGAACTGCTAGATTGCTAATTATTCGAAGAATCACAGTTCCTCCAGAGATGCTTTCTACTCTTGGAGCAATAGTTTCTGCCATTGTATTGACTGCATTTGCTCCCATTGCATCTCGACAATCTACAAGAATGTGAACGATAATCATCGGACCTGAATCAGTATCGATTATTCTTGCTTCAACATCCCTACATCCGCCACCAAATTTCACTAAAATTGGGTCGACTTCGTTACAGGATTCTATCAATTCATCTTTAGCAGCAAGGATAGCATCCCGAGAAGCCTCAGGATCTTCACATCCAACTACCTGAATTTGTCCAATCATAACCGGGTCTGTATTGTTTGATACGAAGCCACCATTCTTCTGACATCTCTTGGCCATGTTTGATGCGGCAGCAACAACGCTTGCTTCTTCAACTACAAATGGAATAACATAGTGATCTCCATCGATAATGAAGTTGGTTGCAACACCAATCGGTAGTGAGTATCTACCAATTACATTCTCAATCATTCTGTCTGCTGTACCTTCGTCTAGTTCGGCATTGGCCCAAGCCTGGACTTGTTCTTCACTGAGGCCAGCAAGCTCTGCGAGCATGGCTCTTCGTTCTGGAACTGATAGTTTGTAGAATCCACTCAATCGGCTGTTGTCAACAGGCATTGTTTCACCAAACCTCGCGACAACCTTCCGGTTCTAAGCACTTCGTGGTGATTAATCCGAAAATGCCTACTTGAGACTCTAATGAGTACTCAGTCAAGAATACTGATAATCTCAACCAAATAGGGGTCAAGTTGAGTTAAATATGGTTTTCTTTAGCCTCAAAAAAGCGTTAATTTGACCGTTAACGCATCGTTAACGCATTAGGAAAGCGTTAGTAACGCGTTAATATTACTAGTCGTAAAACGTATTACTGCAAGACATTTAGGATATTTTACTATCTGAAAATACCTAATAATACGTTAATTTCACATCTTTAATGCGTGAGAATGCGTGAATATTATGTACTCCTAGGCTCGCGTACGCGATAATGGTTGAAGGGCCCGCATCGATACTCGATTTGCCTCCATTACGAGGCAACCCCTTCGACCTGCGTCCAATCGAAGCAAATCGCGCGGAATATCTAGTTGGGCGAGATCGCTTACTGTCGGAATGGCGTGAGCACCTAATTTCCCAAACCCCGCGAATGCTACTATTGGTTGGAGATCGTGGTTCGGGTAGAACCTCATTCCTCAACGCCCTAGCCTCTACTACATCGCGCCGACCATACATAGGACAGTTCTGGCCAGAAGCCGATGACCCTGTTCAGGGGATAATCCATGAGTTGTCTGTATATCTCGGAGGCTTTGACATTCCACCTTCAATCCAACAGGTCTCCGACAAGATGGTTGAGATACTCGACAAAGAAACAGGAACTCTGCCTCTAATCGCCTTCGATTATCCTGCAAATGTAGACTTGAACCATATGCTATCTCGATTAGCCCCCTTACTACAGAGACTTCGAGCACTTGTCGTAGTCGCAATTACTCCCTCTCAATTGGCAGGGTTGGATGAAGGAGTGTTAGGTATATTCGACGACCCTCATCATTTACAGAATTTAGACGAGAAACAAATCCAGATTCTTAGCAATCGTAGAATCTCTCGCTCGGCCAATCAAAAGTGGAATATCAGGCCGAGTCTTCTTACTGCAATCCACCAACATACAGATGGTAATCCACGTAGGGTAATCCGCCTATTACGGGACTTAATCGATGAGAGACACAATCCGGCAGAAGGAGGTGTTCTAGATCGGTTAAC
>WTHI01000068.1:0-3165 GCA_011523185.1 Methanobacteriota archaeon | reverse complement strand
TTTGGATGATAAGTTTCTCATAGATTGTTGATGATGCTGCGTTTGCCATTTATTATGTTACTATTGTTTGTAACCCGAAAACAAAATTTGTAGTACCTTCTTCACCTACAGTAGTATTTAACAATGATGCCCGCATATCATCTCCCTTCTTTGCTTCTACTTTTGGTCTTGTTCCACCTAATCTATTATTGTAATAATTTCTAATCGAAGTGGCAGACTTACCACCCTGTCCATAGTAACTATTACCATATCCATACCTTTCTGGACTATGACCAACACCAGTATTTGCTGGTAATAAATTCGGGAATGATGCAAATTCGGGTGCCAATCTATCAATAACATTGGCACTCATTCCCTCTCTTGCCAACATTCCTGGAGTAACTCCTCTCATTCTTGAAATTCTTCCAAGAATTATTTTATCTTGCATTGCAGGAGTGAATAAAGTATCTGGAGAAATATTTTGCTTTTGCATTTCTTCTCTCAAAACATAACTCATAAACTGATATTTTCCAGTAGCATCGGAATTATATGAATCACTTACATATCCTACACGTCTACCATTTAACATTCCTGTTCTTTGCATTTCAAGAACTTGTGCAATAGTAAGTTTTCCTTGTGCTAACTCTGGCACAACTCTACCACCGTAAATTGTACCATAGCTTGCTGTAGTTCCTTCGGCATATGATATAGTATCCAACATTGCTCTTTGTTCTTTTGTTCCTCCAGTAGCACCACTTCCACTACTTACTCTTTGTTGTAGAGCAGCATTTTCTGCAGCATCCTCACGGAATGATGACATACCACTTCCACGTTCTGTTTGTTGAACTAAACTCTCCCTCGATGGTGCTGCATAAGACTTGGTAGGATCTTTTATAAATGCATTACCTGCAGTTCCCTTACCACCCATTGCCTTATCGATCTTATTAATTAGATGTCCAAATCCATTAAAAAGATCCTCTACATTTTTTAAAGCTCCACCTGTTATATTTCCTTGATCATCAAATTTTGCAATTTTATCAAATCTACCCTCTTTAGATTCTGGATCTTCCATGGCAGTAAATGCCCATAGTGCAAAATCTTGTATCTTAGTTAAAGCAATAACAACACTATCAATTATTTCTTTATTTTCTTCTTTAAACTCATCAATTTTTTTGAAAATTCCAGGAAGAGAATTGGATAATACACCAACTAACAAAATTGAACCAAGATTTATAATTTTATCAAAGAGTCCCATAGAAGGAGATGCAATTTCTCTTGCTGCTGCAAGTGGCGACGAGGATGGAGATATTTTTTTCTCGACCCTTGATTCTTTTTGTTTTACTTTACTCTCTTTGATTCCTTGAGAAATTAATCTTTTATTATCTTTTCTAAGATTAAGATTCTGTTTATTCGCATTCTTAAGGACACTACGAATATTAGTTACGTTTATCTTAAGTTGTTGTACCTGCGTTTCCATATCTTATACGTATATCCCGTAAATTCCTGGTGTTACAGACATATATGGATTACTTCTATTTACTGAAGATATTGCTGGAATTTCTGGCGCCATCGGAGTTGGAGTTGATTTTGTTTGTCTCGCATCAATTGGTGGAAGATCCATAGTTATGTAATTAATCTTACCCGCACCTTTGGAAGAAATCATTTCATATATTTTTTCAGTTCTAAAGTTATTAACAACAGAACCATTTACATTTGGTGAGAAAATCTCTGGTCCTCTTTCACCCACCAAATATACTCTTCCAGATGATACGGGACCACCCATTGCTCTTGCTTCTGGAGATACTGCTCCAATAATTCCTGGAATTTGAATTGCATATTTATTGCGAATTTTTTGTATTTCAGTTTCATCCGTAATACCCTGCAACTCTGCGTCTCTATTAGATTGAAGTGCTCTTAATTGCTTTCTTTGTACTTCTACACTATCTCTAATTCTTATTTGTTCTTCGCTCAAAGGTTTTTCTTTTCCAATGCCACCTCCAGCTCCACCGTACATCATTGGAGTTTCTCTTTCCAAATTATTTCCTTGTGGCGTCATTCCAGCTTTTTGCATTCGTTTATCTAACTCTTGATGAGCTTTAAGATACAATGGACCTCCAGCTTCATTTGCAGCAATCGCATCATATGCTACCTTAGTTCCAAACATCAATGCTGAACCCGCAAGGAATCCAAGAACAATTGGGTTTGCCAAAAAGGCAAGAACAGATCCTATTGTTGCCACAGCACCTGCTATCTTAAGAGCCAAACCAGCACCAACAAGAACTCCAAATATATTTCTTATTAGTTTCCAATTAGTTTTTACAATATTGAAAAACTTACCTAATTTTTTTCTGTTTTCTTCATCTGCAAACCATTCAAATACTGCATTTGCTCCAATACCAAGTCCAAGTATTGATACAAATTCCAACATTTTATCAAAGAATCCTTTGACTGGAGTGGCAACAAAGGATGCCGTCTTTTTGATTGCTCCACCAATTTTTTTGATACTCTCTACTGCACTTTCTTTAAGAGCAAATCTTCTTCTGGATTTTTCTTCTTTTAGTGTCTGATTCTTTTGCTTCTCTTCTGCATTTCTCAGTGCAAAATCTAGAGCAAGTTGATTCTGTATCTCTACAAGAATCTGATTCGTTTCTGCTAGTGTAGTCTCTACTGATGACTGGGAGGATACTAAAGAAGATCTTCCTATTCCACTTGATCTAAAACTTATCCTGCTGGATCTCAGTCTAGGTGTAACACCAGAAATTCTTGAGGCACCAGAAGATAGAGGAGATGATATATTACTCCTACTAATTTTGGGTGCCGTGAATGTCTGATTACCTAATGCCATTCTGTTGTTGTGCCTTTAGATTTTCTTCCTCAACATATTGTTGGAGTAGAGAAAGATATATTTCTCTCTCCCACGGAATCATATTTTCTATCTCTGTTAATGAATATTTATGATGCTGAATCAAGGCAAAGTTAATTTTATAGTATGACTCAAGACTCGTATGAGCCATACTTAGCTGAAAAAACTTGCCAAGCCCTCAAGAACAACTTCAGATTCGACACCAGTCTCTGGATTCTTTACAGAAATCGTATGAGTTAATTTAGGCATCGTAGTAAAGAACTTTTCAATTTCTTTAAACTGCTTACTATTCAACTGGTCAACAAAATCTCGTAGTTCTTTCT
>WTHI01000031.1:0-3165 GCA_011523185.1 Methanobacteriota archaeon | reverse complement strand
AGCAAGGTTGGTTAACAGAATTATATGATGATTTAGAAAAAGTGATTTCACGGTCAAAAAAAGCAATCGAGGATAAAGAAGCGATATCCATAGGCTATCTAGGCAACATTGTGGACCTACTTGGATATCTTGTTGACCAGAATATCACACCCGATCTAGCTAGCGATCAAACTAGTCTACACAATCCATGGTTAGGTGGTTATATGCCAGTTGGTATATCCTTCGAAGATGGTAGAGAGATGATTATCAACGATCCTGACGGATTCAAAAATAAGGTACAAAAGACCCTCAGAAAGCACGTTGACTATGTAAATCAATTAACAGACCGTGGTACGATATTCTGGGATTACGGAAACGCGTTTCTTCTAGAGTCTAGCAGGGCTGGTGCTGAAGTTTTAGAACCCGACGGGTCATTTCGATATCCTTCGTATGTTGAGAACATTATGGGGCCGATGTGTTTCGATTATGGATTCGGGCCATTCCGTTGGGTGTGTACATCTGGGTCGGATGAAGACTTGAGAATTACAGATAAGATCGCGTCGGAAGTATTATCGATTTTAGCGGAAGATTGTAAGCCGGAAATTTCCACACAATACCAAGACAATATTCGTTGGATTGAGGAAGCAGAAAATCACGAATTGGTGGTAGGTAGTAAAGCTAGAATTTTGTATGCAGACGAACAAGGCCGATTGCAAATAGCACTAGCATTCAATCAGGCAATAAAGGATGGAAAAATCAGTGCCCCAATCGTCCTTGGTAGAGATCACCACGATGTAGGTGGGACAGATAGCCCTTACAGAGAAACAGCAAACATCCGAGACGGCTCAATGTTTACTGCAGATATGGCCATTCATAACTTCGTAGGGGACTCCTTCAGGGGAGCAACTTGGACCAGCATACACAATGGTGGAGGAGTTGGTTGGGGTGAGGTAATTAATGGGGGGTTCGGTATGTACATTGATGGTAGTTTAGAATCCGAAAATAGTATCCATTCTATGATTTCTTGGGACGTAATGAACGGGCTTGCACGGAGATCTTGGGCACGAAATATTGGTGCAATTGATACTGTTGAAGAGGCAGGTAAATTAGACCCCAAATTAGAAGTTACAATACCTAATTTGGTTGATGAAGGGATACTAAACAATCTAAGCGAGAGACTCGATGACTCTATTTGACATTCCTTGGTCGCGAATGCGTGACAGTCGTCGAGATTGATGGTCACTCATTGACCATTGAAGGAGCTATTTCCGTAGCCAATGGTCACAATACCGCTGTACTAACTAAATCGGCACGTAGGCGGATGGAACAATCTCGAAGAGGCGTTGTGCAAATAATCGACTCCGGTGAAGTTGTCTATGGAATAAATACAGGATTCGGAGCAATGTCTTCTGTTAGGATAGCAGGAGATGATCTCGAACAACTGCAAACCAACCTAATCAAGAGCCATGCCTGTGGCGTTGGTGATTTGATGGATCCTGAACATGTATTGTTAATGATGGTCTTACGTGCTAATTCTCTAGCAAAGGGTGTATCAGGAATACGGCCAAAAGTAGTAGAATTACTTCTAGGTATGGTAAACAACGGTATAGCCCCAGTTATACCACGGATCGGTTCGTTAGGCGCTTCTGGTGATTTAGCACCCCTCTCTCATATGTCATTGGCAATACTTGGTGAGGGTGAGTCCATGGTGAGAAAGGAATCTGGTTGGGTTACAATGCCTAGTAATGATGCTTTACATAGCGTTGGCTTGGAACCCACTGAATTAGCCGCTAAAGAAGGACTGTCATTGATTAACGGTACTAGCCAAATGTGTGCGTACTTGGCTCTGACTATACTAAACCTAGAGAAATTAGTTTTTGCAGCCGATTCTAGCGCGGCAACGTCCCTAGAAGCCATCAAAGGGTCACATAGCCCCTTTGACCCACGGATACATGATAATCGTCCACAAATTGGTCAATCAATCTCAGCTGCACGAATTGCTGGGTTACTGAAAGGCTCAGAGATCAAGATTTCACATGTAGATTGTGATAGAGTTCAGGACGCCTATTGTTTTAGATGCGCCCCACAAGTACATGGCCCTGTTATAGACCTGCTAACAGAGACAAGAAGGATGTTAGAAATAGAAATTAATAGCGCCACAGACAATCCCTTGGTTTTTGTCGATGGTGAAGATGTCAATGTGATAAGTGGTGGGAATTTCCATGGCCAAAACTTGGCATTAGCTAGTGATTCTATAGCAATTGCATGTCATGAATTGGCAAGTATTTCCGAAAGGAGGATTAACCAAGTTTTGGACCCCCATTGGAGTAGCCAAATTCCATTCTTAGCTAAGAATGAGGGTTTGGAAAGTGGTTACATGATTATCCAGTATGTAGCTGCTGCATGTATAGCGGAATTACATTTATTGGCTAATCCTGTTACAACCTCGAATATTCCAGTGAGTATGGGGAAGGAAGACCACGTTTCGATGGGTGCCACAGGTGCTTTCCGTAGTTTACAATCAACTAAATTACTGGGTCAAGTATTGGCTAATGAATTAATTTGTGCCGCTGAAGCACTCGATAGGATCCCACATAAACCAGGGGAAGGTGTTGCCGAAATTCATTTGTGGGTGAGAAAATATGTTAACCAATATGACGGAGATTCGGTGATGAGTAAAGAATGTACTACACTCAGTAACGAACTACTTGATGGTAGTCTACAAGAAATATTTGGGTGAAGACATGCAAAAGAAATTACATATGGATCATCATCCAGGGACCAATCCTGAACCTTTTACGACTATCATAACCGGGTTCCAGGAAGCTAATGCTCTATTGGAATCAACATACTGTTATCCACGAGGTGGAGGTCAGCCAGGCGATACCGGCACTATGGTAGCTGGAGACATTGAAACACAAATCAGCGAAGTCTTACCTGGTGACATGATACTCCATCCTATTGCTGAACCAGATATGTTTGAGGTTGGCGATGAAGTAATTTGTTCAATAAATCAAGAACGACGAAATCTACATTCCCAGATGCATACTGCCCAACATATTGTCTCAGCATTAGCAGAAGACATATGGGGCGCAGAAACCGTTGGAAATCAATTATCTACAGACAATTCCAGAGTGGACCTATTATTCGAAGATAAATCCGTCTTTGACCCTGAAGAATTAGTTT
>WTHI01000122.1:39961-99855 GCA_011523185.1 Methanobacteriota archaeon | reverse complement strand
GACACCCAAGTCTTGGGCTTCGTGGTATCCTGATTCATAGGGTACCCTATGATTCATCATTTTCGAAAGAATCTGCGGCGGCAGAAAGAATACCAAGTATACGATGAATTTCATCATCTTTTGGCAAACCTCTCATAATTACACGAACTAGAGTTTCATCCATACCCTGTCTTTTGTGGTCCTTAGTTGGAATTAATTGCACCAACCTAGTTACTTCTTCCCTCAATATTCGCCTTAATTCCGGGTCTAGAATTCTACCATCCGTTCCAGGTACTGGATTATCTGATACTCCAGTGAACCAGGAAAAACAGAGTACGGTAACCGCATGGCTTAGGTTCAGAATCGGATAGCCTTCCCATGTTGGAATAGTTACCAAGAGATCGCACAATCGCAGTTGGTCATTTACCAATCCTTTACCTTCTGGGCCAAATACTAGGGCAGATTTACCATCCACCCCAGATAAGCGGTCTGGTAGTTCATCAGGCAACAAGAAATGCCTCATTGCCGTCTTATCCCCATGTTCTCTCTTTCCAGACGTCCCCACTACCAATGAACAATCATAGGTGGCATCTTGAAGTGTCTCAAAGGCTCGAGCGTTTTTTAGGACGTACTGAGCATTCTTCGCTCTCTTTCTAGTCTCTTCAGACCAATTTGTTGTTCGCCCAACCACTCTTAGATCTGTTATTCCAAAGTTCATCATACTTCTAGCAACAGCGCCGATGTTACCATCATGTTCTGGGGCTACCAGGACAATGCAGACATTGTTAGAGAATGCGGGAAATGATAATTCCGCGTAGTCGCCCATACCACTCAATCGGTACGGCGCTGAATGTAACGGGTGATATATCCCGCTATCCAATTTCTCATGCGCTTGTTGTCACCGACGTCTGTGAATTCAACAACAAGATGTTTGTTAGTTTCGAAGTCGTCGGTAAACTTGTCTGGATAAATTTCCAATAAATGTAGGGCCCTAGTCTTGATGAATGAAGGTCGAATATTACCCATTTTCACTCCTCCGCCAATTTTACTTCAAGAGGGAATCCTTCTTCCCTAGTACAAACGATTCGTATCTTCCGTGGTGGCTTTTGCATCCCTCTGGCCCAGATTACTTCGTTGACAGCCTGATCAATCCAAATTTCTTCATCTTCTTGGATTTTCATGTGTTGTGAGACATGATTACGAATTTCAGCCATTGCACGGTTAGCGCGCTTTGTTCGAGGAACGTTCCAGGCAGCGCGTAGCGGGATTACCATTTCCTTTACTTCCGCCATAAGAATCACCTCTGAAGTTTTGACCTGCGCCAATGGTGACGCTTAGGATGGGATGTAGTGTTCCTAGCAGTGCGAAGCATTACCCAAACAGGTACTCTTCGATTCTGCTTGGTGACTTTGTTTAGTCGCTGCTTCTTTCCAAATGGTTTGTTGCGCGCCATAAACCCACCTCAATATCTCGCTAGCTCTGGATGTCTCTCTTCTGCTTGGGGACGGACACTATGTGCACTTTCGTCCAAGAGAGATTGACCGGTTGGAGTCACTATCTTTCCGAGAGTAACTGTTCCGGCGGTGTTGAATGAGTCTGTGATAAAACCGGCGGATGCTAGTTGTTGTAGAGCAGTCCTAGCAACCTTCCTTGATCCTGCTACTGCGCGGTTAGGCTTGACACCACGGTCCTTAGGCCCGCCGAATAACTGTGACATGTGATTAGTACCAATTGGTCCTTTCATTGCAACCTTTCGAAGTACAGCCGCACATCGAACATACCACCAATCTTCTTGTTCAGGAGGCTTCTCTCTGTGAGTGCCTGTCTTTACAAAATCAGCCCACTCAGGGGCATTGATTGAGTCATTGTCTGACAATCTCTGTGCGAGGTCCGCAATCAGAAGGTCTGCTGGCACATCGTGATACGTCGTCATACACTCACCTTGTAGCGCCCGGCCGACCTTGAGGCCGTATATAACGGTGATGACTTGACTGAAACCTATAGCGGCTTGGTACTGCATTCTTACGGACCCCACACAATGGTTCAAACCACCCCAACGGTTCGGATTAGTAATGAGGAAGTCGCTATCGAGGAACCCGAACATGCTTCGGACTATGATAGGTCTAGGTTTGGTATTGATTTTGGTACTATCTTATGCTGTATTTTCTGCCACCGTAGATAGTGAATATTACCGATACGAAACCACTAATGAGAGTGTGGAGTATGCACTTGAACTAGAAAGTGAGAACGAATCCTCCTGGTATGTTTCAACGTCTTCTTCTCCTACATGGGTCAATCTTACCGTCGTTAATGCCCCAAATGATGCAGAGTTAGTCATCACCTCTACAAGTTCTACGTGGTTTCATTCGCCTCTATTAGGAGAAGATGGAGATTCAGCGTTCAATTGTAAGGAATTTGATGAAATTTCAGATTCTTGTGAAGAAGCCTATGAACATAGTATGATGATAGATACAGAAGAGGTCGTTATGAGGGGAAGGGCATCTCTAGAGTTGCCAATAAACGGTGTAGGCTACGTACGAGCTGATGATGCAGAATTGGCCGAAACAGAGGCCTTGAATTTACTATCTCAAGAAAAGGTAACGACAACTTGGTTAATTTCGATTTATGTTGATGGCGAATTAGTATCGCCAGAAGGTATAGAACTCAGTTTTTCATTGACAGAACATGAATTGGTATCAATTTCGGAATTTCAAATTGACCCCGTCCAAGAGACACTATATGGCATTGCTACTTTAGTTGGCTGCTTTTTCTTGTTGATTGCAGTACCAATGATGGTATATTTCGCAGGTATAGCAAAAGCCAGACTAGATGAAGAAAATCGACTAGAAGATCCTGCACCAAACGAATAGGGTGATTATTTTCCACTCAGAGGTTCAGAAATCTTATCCCCTGTTCATATCGCGATTGAGTTGTGTCGATGGATGCTTTCGAGCGGGCCCACCAGTTTGTCACGAGTGGGGACTATACTTCGGCGAAGTCGGAATATGAGCAAATCATCGGTTCAGAATCCGATAATTCCGCCGCTTGGTACGGATTGGGCGTAGTTAATCATGCAGTTGGCGATATTGAGGGGGCAATCGTAGCCTTTGAAAGAGGGTTTCTAATCAACAGATTTCACGCTCCTACCGCTGCCAATTTAGCTTTCTTATTCTCACAACGTGATACGGAGAAAGCCGGAAAATATGCCAAGGTCGCCATTGAACAAGGATTGTCAAATGATGAATTACAGGCTTTGGCATCAATAGTAATTGAAGAGAAAGAAGAAACAGAACAGGAGCCACCTGTGATTCTAGCGGAGGCTGTACCAGTTGATACTGATTCAGACAATTTAACTGAAGAGATTTCACACTTGATTGAAGAGTCCGAATTTCAATCAGCTATGGAGTTGATTTCGCCTGCGTTAGAAGGCGACTATTCTACCGACGCCATGATTTGGTACTATTGCGGATTATGTCTTCATAACCTAGACCTAAGTGAAGACGCGATTCAATCATTAAATTACTCGTTACAGTTAGACCCAGAATTAACCCTAGCTGAAGATTTAGTAACCGAGATAGAAACAAAATTATCTGAGCCCGAACAAGAAATTGTCGAATTTACTCCAGTTGCCACAGAAGAAGTCACATATGCAGAATTTGTTCCAGATGAGGAAGAAGATACCCTAGAAATTTCACTAGAAGATACATTGGTAGTACTTCAGCAGAAGGCAAAGAATCACTCCGAAGAAGGTAATCATGCCCTTGCTATACAAACCTGGAAAAAGATCATCCAAGACTATGGTTCAACGTATGACTCATGGTCAGGGATGTCCGATGCTTTGGAGGCAGCTGGCCACTTTGAAAAGGCCAATCAATGCAAACAAAAGGCTGAGGAATTGAAGAACAAAAACAGCACAACGCCTGCAGCAGAAATTGATGTTGATCTTGTAGCCGCCGCTGAAGATGCAAAAATGTCTGTTGCACAAAATACACCAATAGATGAAGAGAGTGTAAATGTAGCCATAGAATGGTACAACAAAGGTCTAACTCTGTTAGGAGAGGACAAGGGCGACCAAGCACTGAATTGTTTTGATAAAGCAATTTCATCTACTCCTCGAGATGAGCGGGAATTACGCGTGCGCAGTTACAATGGCCGAGGGCACGCCCTACACCAATTGGGTAAGTTTTCAGAAAGTATTCAATCATACCATCAAGCAATTTCAATGGACCCAACAATGGTCACTGGAAGAACGCTTTACAATATGGGTTCATCTTACGCTGCGATGGAACATTTTGCGGACGCAATCAAATGTTTTCAACAGGCCTTGAATAGAGAATTGGACAGTGAAGAATCCCAACTAATTCAAACCCAAATGAATAGGTGTTCATTACTTTTGAAAGAACAGAACAAATCTGCGAAGCTTCAATCTTGAGACTTTTCGATCCTAACAATGACCGATTTACTAGTAGGGGTATTGCTTACGTTTGCGGTTGAATTCAGCGGAATTAATTCATTTGCCTCAGGGAAATATGTAGCGATATTACCCCTAGGTATGTCATATTCTACCAGATACCATTTCGATGATTGGCGTTTTTCGCCTTCGAACACAGATATCAAATCCACTAGTTCACCGGCTTGAAGATTATTCTCTTTAGCATCTTGTGGGTTGATCATAACGATTCTTCTTCCTGATTTGATTCCTCGGTATCTATCTTGCCCTGAGTATACGGTAGTGTTGTATTGGTCATGAGACCTTATTGTCATCATTACAAATTCACTAATATTAGGCTTCATACTAGTTATTTCATGGAGTCTGAAGTTTGCTTTCTTAGTATCTGTATCGAAGGTCAAGCTATCCCTAGGTGAGTTAGGAAGATAGAATCCTGATTTCTCTCTAACCCTAGAGTTGTAATCTGTGAAACCCGGGATAGTTTGTTCGATTAAGTCACGAATTCGGTCGTAATCTTCAACCAAGTAATTCCAACCTAAATCACTCATTCCTATTTTTGATTCCAATGCAGATGCTATTCCCGCAACTATTGCTGGTTCAGACATCAAATCAGAGGAGGAGGGTTTCATGTGACCTTCAGAACGATGCACTATCCCCATTGAATTTTCAACTGTCACGAATTGATTTCCATGGGATTGGTTGTCGATTTCTGTTCTACCTAGGCAAGGGAGTATCAGAGATTTCTTACCTGTAACTAGATGGTTGCGATTCAATTTAGTGGAGACAAAAACAGTAAGTTCACAATTATTCATTGCCTCTGCGATTAAATTGGTGTCAGACATAGCAGAGAGGTAATTTCCACCCATGGCTAGGAATACCTTACCCTTACCCTCGATCATTGCACGAGCGGCGTTGACTGCATCATAACCATGGTTGTCTGGAGTTCTTATGCCAGTACTATCGAGTATGTTTTGTCGCAGTTTAGGACTAGCTATATGGTTGATCCCAACCGTTCTATCTCCTTGTACATTGGAGTGACCTCTAACTGGACAGACCCCTGCTCCTTCCCTGCCAATATGACCACCTAGTAAGTGGGTGTTGACCATCTCCTGAATGGTTTCTACGGAATTATGGTGTTGGGTAATACCCATCGCCCAGCAGGTTATCAGTGATTTTGATTTGCCAACAATTTCAGCAATATTTTCGATTTCTTTACGAGATATTCCACTAACTGATTCTATTTCAATCCAATCAACCGATTGAACAGAAGTTTGGTAATTCTCAAAACCTGAAGTATAGGTGGAAATGAATTCTTGGTCAAAATAACCTTTCTTTATCAGTACATGATTTAGGCCACGGAAAAATGCCAAGTCGCCATTGATATTTATCCTAACATGCCGGTCTGAAATTGATTTGCCGGAGCCGAGCATCTCGAGGGGATTTTGTGGATGTTTGAACTTCTTCATACCAGTCTCTATGAGGGGATTTATCGAAATGACCGATGCGCCGTTTTTCTTTGCATCCCTTAATGCGGTTAGCATCCTAGGATGATTTGTGCCAGGGTTTTGTCCGACTACCAATATTAAGTCTGCAGAATTGAAATCTTCTAATTTTACTGTCCCCTTACCAATGCCTATAGAATCTGATAATGCGAAGCCAGAAGATTCGTGACACATATTCGAACAATCAGGTAGATTGTTTGTTCCAAATGCACGGGCCAATAATTGCCAAAGGAAGGCGGCCTCGTTACTGGTACGACCTGAGGTATAGAAAATCGCCTCATTGGGATTTTGTAACTGGGACAACTCATGTGCAATTAGATCGAAAGCATTGTGCCAAGATATTGTGGTATAATTCTCAGAATCTTCATCCAACATCATAGGGGATGTCAAGCGACCTTGGGCATTTAGCCACTCATCTGATTTTAGAGTAAGTTCGGGTACTGAATGTTTTGTAAAGAAATCCGCAGTGATTTTCTTCTTCGTTGCTTCGTCTGCTACAGCCTTGGCTCCGTTCTCACAAAACTCTGCAATTGTCCTATGGTCATCCGGGTCCGGCCAAGCGCAGCCTGGGCAATCGAATCCGCCAAATTTGTTAACTTTGGAAAATGAACTAATTGATTTGGATATCCCAGAACGAGATATGCCATGCTTAATTGTTGAGATAATTGCAGTAGCTCCTGCAGCAGAGGAAGATGTGTTTCCAGTCACTGGAGGTTTATCCTCTAGGGGAGGAGTGGCGATTGTCTCCCTGCTCACGTCTAAGCCAATCAACGTGTCTTCTTCATTTTGTTGTTAATTTCCAACTAATTTGTTCTACTCTATATGATTCGATTAGGAGCTGAGTGAATCACCATAGAATCCGGTTTCAGGAAACAAACAAGAGTCAAATTATACTCTCTTGCCAATTCAACCGCGAGTGAACTGGCGGCACCGACTGATGCCATAATTGGGAAACCAGCGCGAATAGTTTTCTGTACCAATTCAAATGAAGAACGACCGGATACTTGTAAAATTGATTCCGTATTATTTAGCCCTCCATTACGTATCATATGCCCGATTAATTTGTCAAGTGCATTGTGTCTACCAACGTCTTCCCTAGCGGCAATCACAGCCCCTTTTCGGTCAAATGCTACTGCCGCGTGAGTTCCACCTGTCAATTCAAATAATGGTTGTTTTGAATTTAACAATTCAAGGTTTTGAGATAAAAGATTTGATTCAATTTGAAATGATTTGTTGAGTGTAGCATTGTGAATTTGATGTAAATTTGTCAATGAAGTCTTTCCACAAACCCCACATGCAGAAGTAGTTACGGTTTGGCGTCGATGAGATTCTAAGTCAATTACAACATCTTCGCTTATGCGTATAGAGACGGTGTTATCTAATTCCATTATATCTTCAATTGATTCATATTCTTCGATTATGCCCTCAGAGTAGAGAAAACCTACTACCAAATCTAGATCTTCACCGGGAGTCCTCATGGTAATACCCATCGAATACTTCTGATCTTTCTGGAGAATTTCAATGTAAAGCGGTGCCTCAATAGCTAAGTTATCCATTACGTGTTCGGACCCCTGGTTAGAGATGCGCACTGCATCAGATCCCCTCGCCCCGCTCACGTGTCCCCTAACACGACCTATTCTATTGGATTGACGGAAGCGGAGTTAAACACAGGAATGGTTGATATATGGGCCTCTAGAGGTAGGCTATGTGTCGTTAATTGACGGGGGTGGCTTCTCACTGCCTATAGCTACGGTAAGTGAAAGGGTAGACGTCAAAATTGAAGTTACAGATGCAGCAAGAACTGCGGTTAAATCGGCAATTGGTCCGCAAGTAGACAGTCACGTGCTAATCATTAGTGCGAAGGCTGGAGGGTGTTCAGGGTATCTCTATGACATGGTCATTGTAGAACGCCCTAATGAAGAAGGATTTCAAGAAATAGATGTTGATGGAGTAACGATCCTCATACACGATAACGATAGCTCGTTACTTAACGGCCTAAAACTCGACTTCAAGGACTCCTTAATGGGAGGGGGATTCCACATGGATAATCCCAATGCGGATAGAGCATGTGGCTGTGGGCAATCATTCGGCTGAATTTATTCATTGGTGGCTGAAAGATGATACCACCATTAGCACAGATAGTAGAGATTCCTACTTCCGTTACTTTAGTTTCAGGTAAAGATGCTAGAAACCATCTAAATCGAATGTTAACATTGGACATTTCAAAAGATTCCCATTTGACTCGAAAAGAATCCCTGATTTGCGATTTGAATGGTCGCATAACAAGCCATCAATTACATGCAGATTTAGGTGAACAAATATTGTTGTTGCATCATGAATCTATATCCGAAAATCTACGAACAAACCTTACAAGTGGCATTCCATGGAATGAGGAGATACAAATTTCAAGTGGGGATGGAGCAATTCGTCGTATCCTTATTTTCGGTAAAAATCCTGAAAACCTGCTAGAAGAGTTTGGAATAAGTTGTACTGAATTGACATCTGAACATTGGACGGAATTTGACAATTCAATGATTTCAATAATCCATAATGGGCCAGATTTTAGAATCTATGAATTGCTAATCCCAACTAAAAATTATGGTGAAGTCATCCAAGCACTCGAAACAATTGGAGCCATAAGTGGTTAAGTCGATTCTGGTATAGCAATTACATCGATGGCAGGTATTGTTGATTTAGCGATAAAAATAGATGGGAAGATACCATTTGATTTGGGCCTAGAAAGTCGTATTGATCTAAAAAAGGGATGTTACCCCGGCCAGGAGATTCATGCTAGAATGGAGAGCAGGGGTGCTATCAACAAGACCGCTTCCAGTTTCTCTTCTAATGTTCAACTGCCGTTAGGTAAAGTAAAGACTACAGAAAATCACCAAATGGAAGTCATTAGTTCCAATCCATTAGCAGACAAATGGATTAGCATATTGATTCATCGCAAAGAAATAGATATTCACTCCGATATAATGTTAAAATCTACAGAAGATGAGATTTTAATCAAGAGCGTTTGAGTTTATCTAGGTCATTAAGGTTGATTTTTTCACCTTGTTCGACCCATTGTCTGAGGGTCATCAATCTAGATATTTTGAGCATGCCAAGATTTCTGGTGAATAAGTATAATTGTGGTTCAAATTCATCAATCATTTGATTTTGAAACTTTACCCTAACAGACTCAGCCCTAGATCTGAAAAATGATATTTCTACTGCAACCCCAATCATTGTTGCAGTGTAAAGGACTAACAATATCGCTAATGAGAAAATTACAGGATCTCCAAACATTTCACCCGATCTTAATTCTGTCCCGTAGAAAAGTTGTCGGGAAATTAAGAATAACAGTCCAACTCCCACCCAAGGACCAAGCATATCTTCCACAAATGTACCCATAGGTAGAAGTCTCCTATTTCCAGTGTCAGCAAATACCATTGTACTCAAAGTTCCGGCTCTAATTACGGAAATGAATGCGACTAAGATAATGTAAACTGCACCTGAAACAATCATCACTGATTGTGTATCTAGAGGAAGATAGGTAACAATTAGAAATGCAAATAAACCCAAAAATACGGTTATTGGCATGCGGTTTATTGATGATAATACAGGGTCTGGATTCTTGAGACCATCTTCCACTCTCGGTATACCAATAATTTCCCATCTGGTAATTTTTTGGACAGTTATTCCTATCCATAGCAATACCCTTTTTTCGATTAATAGCCATTGGAAGAACCATAAAATTGGCATTAATGGAATTGCTAACAGGGCTGCAAATAATCCAAGAAAGGGCCACACTACAAGTCCTGGCATCAATAGGAAGTGCTTGACCTTCATCGGAAATAGTAAATCCGATTCAATACGTGATTGTCTTTCTGGATCAATATTGACTATCCTAGCCTCAGCGTCTAATTCCTTCCTAAATCTACTAAGCGGTAGACCTGCATCCAGTACTAAACGGACTTTTTCTCTGTAGTGCACATGTTCGGGTTCAGTCCCAACCCACCATTTCCAGCCTAATGACAGTGGAATCGCAAGGAATACGGGAGTTAGTAGAATTAGAATGGCGGTGACTAGCGATTCCAAAGAAGCCGCCATGGACTAAACGGCTAGACCGACCGTCAAGAAATAAACGGTCTATTTGCGGTATATTGTTAGAAATCTAAACTAATTCAATTATCCGACATAAATTCCAAATTTACATGGACAAATGTTCATTTCTTTGTTAGAACCCCATGCGACTGTGGGTAGGATAGCAGTTACCGATGGCATGGATCCCGTTGCGGTAAACAAATTGCTGAATGCTGGATACGAAGTTGTGGAACGTCACTACAACGAAGATGAGTTGCTAAATGGTGCACTATCTGATTTTGATGCCGTAGTTGTTAGGAGCGCTACTAAATTAACTTCGCAAGTAATCTCAAATTCTGGGCAATTGTCTTTCATTGGTAGAGCCGGTGTTGGTGTAGACAACATCGACATTAAGGCCGCCACTAGTTGCGGAATAGTTGTCTGTAATACACCTCAATCTTCCACAAATAGCGTTGTTGAGTTAACAATAGGCCATCTATTAGCTTCATGTAGGCATATCACCAGAGGCGACCGCGGTCTACGAGAAGGATTGTGGGAGAAAAAACAATTGAAAGGGACTGAATTAAGTGGGAAGAGGTTAGGTCTAGTAGGATTTGGTAGGATCGCACAAGGTGTAGCTACCGTAGCCGTCGCTATGGGTATGGAATGTCACGCATACGACCCATATCTGCCAACAAATATCGCACGACAATTTGATTGTACAATGCATGATGATGTAGATTCACTTTTCAGTTTGTGCACCCATATATCCATTCATTGTAATTTGACTGATGAAACACATCACCTTGTGAATTCTGATAGAATTCAGATGATGCCTACATCGGCACCAAACGGCGTTGGTTGTGGCAACCATATCGTTAATTGTGCAAGAGGTGGGATTGTAGATGAGGCCGCCGTTTTAGATGCTTTAGAATCAGGGCATTTGACTAGTGCTGCTCTAGATGTTTTTGAAATTGAACCGGCTATTGATAACCCACTAATTAGTCACGCTAACTTTCATGGAACACCGCACATCGGTGCCTCAACCCTTGAGGCACAATCAAGAATAGGTGAAGAAATGGTCACATTGCTGCTGGACCATTTCGAAGGGAAAAGGCCACATTCTTCATTGAATTAAGCCGGTAACTTCATCGTTATGATGACTTAGTCAATATCATGAAAGCATTCGTCACAGGAGGTAGCGGCCACGTTGGTGGCAACCTCGTTCGTGAGTTGCTTGCAAGAGGATATGAAGTCGATTGCTTAGTACGGTCAGACACTAGAGCATTGGATAATTTGGATGTGAATTTTGTAAAAGGGGATATGCTAAATCCAAAGGAGATAGCCCCACTTATGACAGATTCAGATGTTGTATTTCATTCTGCTGCATTTGTTGCAGTAGAGAAGATACAAGAGGATTTGATGCATAAAATCAATGTTGAGGGAAGTCGCTCAATAGCAACAGCTGCAGTAGAATCTGGCGTAAAAAAAATTGTACATTTTTCCAGCGTGCATGCATTCGAACAACAACCGACTTCTGAACCTCTGGTTGAGGCGAGACCTCTTGTAACCGATCCCAAAGCCTTGCCATATGATAGAACAAAAGCCGAGGCGCAAAAGGTAGTTCTTGGATACCGCGACCAAGGGTTGGAAGTCAATGTAATACATCCAACTGGAATCATTGGGCCATACGACTTCAAACCCAGTAGAATGGGAGAGGTTTTGCGAGATATTGCAAATGGAAATATGCCGTTCGCTATCAATAATGGATTCAATTGGGTCGATGTTCGTGATGTGGCCAAGAGTGCTGTAAATTGTGTGGATATGGGTGTAGATGGACAGAATTACATTTTACCTGGTCATTGGGCCTCAATACCCCATTTATCGACTTTGATTAAGCAAATAACGGGTAATCGCACTCATCTTGTTTCAGTGCCTTTTTGGATGGCATATCTAGCATTGCCTTTCGCCTCGATAAGTTCCCGCATATCAGGTAAAAGACCTAGTTTTAGTAGAGGGAGTTTGAAAGCTTTAGCAATTCAATGTAGAAATATTCCAGGAACTTTGGCTAACGAACATCTTGAACATCAAGCTCGGCCATTAGAAGAAACAATAGACGATACCGTTTCTTGGTTAAAACAGAATCAACAGTAGGTGTTTGGATGTTTATTTTATCATATGAAGAATACAAAACTGTATGTTACATATGGCTAACATTAGCAGTTATTGTTTTCTTGATTCTGATATTTGTAAAAGCACCCTACGGAAGACACAAAACTAAGGGTTGGGGTGTCGAAATTTCTGCCAAAAAAGGCTGGATAATTATGGAATCTATCCCCGCAGTTTTACTTGCTGTTATACTAGTCCTAGGGCATAACCGGGATCTTGTGGTCTTTTTTTTCTGGGCTATTTGGACTGCCCATTATGTAAACCGGGCGTGGGCTTGGCCAAATAGAGCTAAGTTAGAACAGAAACTTATGCCGTTAAGTGTAGTAATATTAGCAGTAATTTTCAACACCATTAACTGCCTTCTAAATGGAATTTGGTTATTTGACCTCAGTGGAGGATACGAATTATCTTGGGTTACAGACCCTAGATTTATCTTTGGAGTAGTCATATTTTTCTTTGGTATGATTATCAATATCAAATCGGATGATATCTTATTCTCATTGCGAGATGATGGTAGTACTGGCTATAAAATACCCAGAGGGGGGTTATTCGAAAAGGTTAGCTCGCCCAACTATCTTGGTGAAATTATTGAATGGTTTGGCTTCGCAATTGCGACATGGTCACTAGCTGGTTTTACATTCGCCATCTGGACTTTCTGTAACTTAGCACCCCGTGCATTTGCCCACCATCGATGGTACAAACAGGAGTTCTCCGATTACCCTGAGAATCGTAAAGCTCTGATACCCTTTGTAATTTAGTCGGATAATTTATGCATCCTAGTCAAAGGAACTTTGAGTGCGAGTAAATTATCGGGGACATTTATATCAGAAATTTCAGAATTTAGGGAGAGTCCTTGTTCCTTTTTCATCCTCCAAACTTCTGAATTGAAAATCATAACCGATTCAGTAATTTCTGTCCAGCCGTCTAATTCAAAATTAAGGGAGATTGTAGGGAAAGAATCTGCATCTACTGCTGACCTATCGTACAGTGTAGATGAAAGGTAATGGGAGAAAAATGGACAAATCGGAGAGAAAGCGTCCAATAAGTCTCTAACCATTCTATGTAAGGTCCAGGCAGCTGCGTTGTCACCATCGTATAATCGGGATTTAACCATCTCAAGCCAATGACTAGCAAGCACACCGGTGGAGAAATTTTTCAGAGATTGAGCCGCTGTATAGATGTCAATTTCTTGCCACGCTTTCTCAACTCTTCGCATGACCGAGTGGAATTCACTAAGAATCCATTCGTCCTCAGGCGCTAAATTAGTTGGTATTTTCTCTAAATCACTGGGCACATCGAATTGACTAGAAAATCTTGCTACATTGAATAATTTGGTTAACACACCGAAGTATTTCTGTTCAATATCTTCTGGGTTGATTTGGAAGTCGTCACCAACTTGGGCATCACAGGCTTTCCATAAACGGAAGCATTCTGAACCGATCTTATTGGCTCTCAGGTTTACTACTTTATCGGGCCCTCTGATTTTCCAAGAACCCGTTCTACCACCAGCACCACATTCTAGAACTGAATTAGCATCGATACCGTTGCCGAGTGATTTGGACATCTTTCTACCCCAAGGGTCCATCCCCAAACCGTCGATCCAAACATGTTTGAATCCAGGTGAATCCAATAACAAGGCACTCTTCAAAAGAGTGTAATATAGCCATGTTCGAACTATTTCCTTACCCTGAGGCCTTATGCCCGTAGGGAAGGCCTTAGAGAATAATTCTGTGTCAGAAAGATAACCCGAAACATACAGGTTAGAATTAGAAGAATCCATCCAAGTGTCGAATACTTTCTCTTCACCAATAACTTCTCCTAACTGGGAAGAAAGATCATCCCAACTACCTAGGTCTTCTCTACTTTCTCTGTTTAATACTCGACTTCCTGATGGAGGATTTTCCCTCCAAGGCTGAACATAAACTCCAGCAGGTGGTGTGATAATTTTCTCACCGTCTTCGGAATACCATATCGGAACTTCTGTGTGATACCACCTTCTACGACTGATTGGCCAATCGATGCTGATATTATCCATCCAATCCAGCAGAAATTGTTTATTCCTTATTGGATGAAATTCCATATCTTCAATTAATTCACGCATACGGTCTTGGATGTGTGTCTGTCGAACATACCATTCCTTGAGGAGAATAATTTCTACAGGGTTTTTTCCTCTCTCGCTAACTGGTACATCCTGTTCTTTTTCGATAATGTTGACTATCCTGTTTGCCGAGGAAAGGTCGTCAATAACCGTCTCCCTTGCCTCTGCAACTTTCATTCCAACATAAGGCCCAGAAACCTCGGTCATATTGCCTTCAAGGTCAATAGCTTGAAATGGCATTAAACCAAGTTCTCTGAATACTGCAACATCGTTTTGGTCGCCAAAGGAACAAACCATCAAGACCCCAGATCCAAACTCGGATTTGACCGAAGGGTGAGTGGTGATTTCAACAGATTTTGCACGCCCTTCCGTTTCTACTGGAAGGACAATCTTCTTCCCAATCAAATGCTGATATCTATCGTCATCAGGATGAACTACAACTACACCACAAGCACAAATCAATTCTGGACGAGTAGTCGAAATAACTACATCAACACCATCTTCAGTTGTCCATCTAATATCGATTAACTTGGATTTCCTACGTAATCTTTCTACCTCAGCATCAGCGATTGTCGTACCTTCAACCGGATCGTAAATATTAGGACGGAGATCTTCTACAATGTAACCTCGTTTGAATAGGTCGACAAAAATTGATTGGGATACTCCCCTATATTCATCTGAATCTGTAAGGTATTCTTTGTCGAAGTCACAAGAAAGCCCTACTCTAGCTGCCGTCTCCCTCATCGCTTGAGTGTATTCTTCTATTGTATCCCGGCATAAATCCAAAAATTCTGCTCTTTCAAAAGTCTTCATTTTTCTGCCAGTATTTTTCTCTACAGTAAATTCGATGTTGATTCCATTTCGATCGACACCCCAGGGGAAATAGACCTCTTTTCCTAACAGTCTTTGACTGCGAGCAATTACATCGATCATTGAATATTGAGCAACCGCACCAATATGCCATGTACCGCTAGGGTAAGGCGGTGGTGTATCTACTACGAATATCTCCTTCCCTGATTTAGGGTTGAATGCATACCTTTGATTGTAAATTTCGGAGTTGGAATAGTGTTCCTCTTGAATCCTTTTCTCAAGGTCAATAGACCATCGTTTATCCTCAATCAAGGGAGCCCCCATAGACACATCCACCACAAATTACAGTCTACCCTATGACCTATCATTCTTGACGGTTCCCAATCATTCACTAACTTCTAGAACGATATTTTCCGACCCACTACTAGCCGTCGGGTTCAAGCACCTTCGGTGACGAGAGAGAACCTACTAAGGAGTTGGGGGACTTGTCAGGAGACGAAAAGCCAGGTAACATTGCATCTCGTTTCGCAAAACAAGCGACGGAAAAAGGCCGGGAAATGTTCTCCAAGTTAGACGTTGATAAAAATACAGTAGAGAGTTACGGAAGAAGGTCGAAAAACCAATTGCGTAGAGTTTCCTCAGATCTCAATTTTACAGACCTCTTAACAAAATTTCCCGTTGTCACAGTCATTTTCTGCCTCATAGTTACTGCTTTCTTCTCTTGGGAATCGGGTTTGGTAGATTGTAGAAAGTCATTAGCAAATCCCGATGGATTTTGCCCTATTGAAGAAAAATCATCTATGAATGTTAATGGGGATTTGGAAGTATATCTCCCTCAAGGGTCCGAGGTTTCAGCATTATTGAACCAGGTAGAGAGTGTTGAAGGATGGACTACCAACGTCATGGTGATTTACGTAGAATCAGAAATTGTCTACGTTGAAAATGATGATGGCACTAGGGAAGCCGTACCTGGTTCAGGAAGAAATATTACAGAAGTTTCAACCCTAGAAGAAATAGAAAAATTGGAAAATCTACTAAATCCACATCAAAATGACAAGGGACAGGACAATGTAATCTATGTACTTTCAATATCTTCAGTCATCAAAGAAGTTAATTCCTCAGCCGGAAGGGTAGCGACATCTTTTGCTTCGGCAGTGTCCGAGGCAGTGGATGATCCAACGATTTCCGATTTTGTCAACCAATCTATAGAGGATAATCAGGATCTATTCGGAAATTACGCTATACCTGATGATCAAGCGAGGGTGGACCAAATCTTAGATGAGATGCCTCCTAATGCCTTGAATAAATTGGTCAGAGATGTAGGAACATGGGAAAATGAAGTGCAAATTGGAAATAAATCAGGGTTTGGCTGGAATCGAGCCGTGATAATTATCGGCATTTCTGACCAACTAAAGGACGATAATGGAGAGGAGATTACGATTTCTGAATTTATTGAGGATACTCAATTAGGAATTATCGGGCTAAGCGAAGCAAATGATTGGGATCAAAGGGGATTGTCCATGACCCTTACGGGACCAGTTCCAATAACAAATGCAGTCACAGAGGAATCATTCAACCTATTTTGGAATGTTTTTCCAATAGGCGTGGTTTTCGTGGCTCTAGGTTTATTCCTATTCCACTGTGACCTATTTCAGACTGGTAGGATAAGATTTGTTCAAGGGTTTAAGGTGGTAGTTATTTCAGGCCTACCAACACTTTGTTCCGTTTTCATCACTATGGGAATAATCGGGTGGACGAATTACGAAGTAACAATGACTGTGATTATTGTAGGACCAATTGTACTAGCGTTGGGAGTTTCTTATGGACTTCACATAACTAATCGTTATGCAGAATCAAAAGGTACGCCAAGAGAGAAAATGGCTGAAGCATTGGAATCGACAGGGAGAGCTGTTTTACTATCTGCAATTACGACAATTATCGGATTTATATCATTAGCACTAACTCCAATGAAACCAATACAAACTGTTGGTTATTCACTCGCAATGGGTATTGTTGTGGTTTATATCATGACAATGGTGATGGTGCCTAACTTGACAATGATGTTGGACCTAAAGAAACCCTCGCACCCACCCCCCAAAGCCTTCGTTTCTGCCGTTAACGTACCAATAAATTGGACTAAATTAACACTCAGTGTATTTCTAGTTGCGATTTTGATCTCTGCAGGATATAGCAGGCCAAATGTTGAGGAAAACGTGGATCTACTCGAGATGGCCCCTGAAGGAGTTGGTGCTGTAGACAAAATGAAAACATATTCTACAGAATTTGAGGCCGGACAACCTGGATTTTTATTGATTGATGCAGATTTGTCTGCCTCACCTGAAATTTTTAACACAGACCTAAAGCGGAATGATCCTTATTCAAGATTGGTTGGAATAGAGGAACTGGAAGGAAAATGCAATCAAGTAAATCAAACCACAGCAGTATCTATCGTTTTCCTAATGAAAGCCATAGCTGTTGGTGTCGATTTAGATGGCGACCCCATTAATGAACCAATACAAGATAACGAGTTTGTACCCGCTCAAATCAAAGAATTATCCGCGATTATATTCGACCGAGAGGTTTCAGGCAATGGCTCATTTTGGTGGAGCCTGGCGGTTTTAGATCAGCAACAAACAGGCAGTGTAGAATCGCAAAGCTTTCTTCTAAATGTATTCTACAATAGTCTTACACTAGAAATGAGAAACTTATTCATTTCTGAAAATTATAGTCAGAGTCTAATCTATATTGATATGCCATTTATGGATGTTAAGAAAACTGAAGTTGCGGTTTCGCAAATAGATAATTACGCTAAACAAGATACAGCCGGATTAGGAGTCACTTCTACAAGATTAATTGGTGTAGCATCTGTCACAATAGAAGTCAATAACTTAGTTGTAGACTCACAATGGGGGTCATTATTATTCGCTTTGCTGTTTACTGTCTTCACGCTTGGTTTGGTTTTCAGAGATATACGGTATGCAATTCTTACTACTACCCCAGTGGCATTTACTGTATTCATGCAATGGCTAGTAATGGACCAGGGTAGTGTAAGTTTGTCACTGGTTACCGTTATGATCGGTTCAATTCTGGTAGGAGTTGGAGTTGATTTCTCTATACATATTGCTAATCGTGTAAAAGAATTAGGTGGTTCTGTAGACGCTATTCGTATTGCATGTGCGAGTACAGGAATGAGCCTGACCGAAGCTGTAACAGTAACGATAGCAGGTATGTTTTGCGCTTATTATATTCCAATTCCAGCTATTGCTCCATTCATTGATGTAATTATAATTCTCCTAATTCTTGCGGCAATTTCTGCACTAATTCTCCTGCCTGCAATTTATTCCCTGTTAGTGAAAGCCAATATTTCCTTAACTGGAGGATCCGGAACAATGGCAAAGGCAGCAGGCCTTAGAAGAACTCTGACAAGAGAACAAGGGGATATAATGGACGCCACCCTAGTTATGGATAGTCAAGATGCATGGTGATATTATGGTGAATTATTGGTTAATGAAAAGCGAACCAGACGTCTACCCCTGGTCGCAATTGGTCGAAGATAAATCCACCCACTGGGATGGAGTCAGAAACTATCAGGCTCGCAATATCATGAGAGATGATATGAAAATCGGAGATTGGGTTTTGTTTTATCATTCAAATTGCAAACCTCCACATGTCGCTGGAGTGGCAAAGGTGTGTAAAGAAGGATATCCCGACTTTACTGCACAAGACCCTAATTCAAAGTATTTTGATGAAAAAGCCTCACCAGAAAACCCCAGATGGATAATGGTCGATATTGAGGCAATAAAGGCAATTGATGCAGTAGGACTACCCGAACTCAAAGCTAATCCTAGTCTAGAGGGTATGCCTTTGTTACAACGTGGACAACGTTTGTCGGTGCAACCGGTTTCAAAGGAACATTTCGCTATAGTTTGTAAAATGGGCGGAGTCGATTCTGAATCTCTTTAGAGGGAAATTTATGACCTATTCAATAATTGCAAAATGCCCAGAAACAGGTCAATATGGTGTTGGCATACAATCTCACTTCTATGGTGCTGGTAATGCGTGCTGGGCGAAGGCCGGGGTTGGGGTAGTGGTAACCCAAGCAATGGCGCTAATTGATCATGGTCCATTGGGTCTGAGATTAATGGAAGGGGGGGTATCGGCATCCGACGCTCTAGTAGAGAGGCTTGGGGAAGACCCTGAACCAGAGATTCGCCAAGTGGCCATGTTGGATTCTAATGGTGAAGTAGCCGCACATACAGGCTCGCTGACTATCCCTGCGGCTGGCCATGTTATCGGAGAAGGATTCTCCTGCCAAGCAAATCTCATGTGGAACGAATCAGTACCCCAAGCAATGTCTGATGCATTTGAAAATTCAGACGGTCTGTTATCTGAAAGACTCCTTTCAGCAATGTTCGCTGGTCAAAATGCAGGTGGCGATATACGTGGAATGCAATCTGGAAGAATTCTAGTTGTTGACTCTCATACAACAGAGAAGGAATGGGAAGGGGTAATTGTTGATGTTAATGTGGATGACCATCCTAATCCCCTCGAAGAGTTAGGTAGATTATTGAAAGTAAGTTCAATTTATTCAGAATTCACCAATAATGGGTATGAATTTGAGCTTGGACAATCAGAAGCAGAAGAATTTCCTGAAATCGCCTTTTGGACCGCCATCAACCTCGCCAATAAGGGAGATTTGGAGAGAGGAAGGGAGTTGTTAGATATTGCACTAAACGACCATGATGGTTGGAAAGAATTACTAATTCGGTGTTCTGAAAATAACTTCTTTGGAATTACAGAAGAACTCGTAGACAAATTGCTAGGATAATATATACCCAGAGTGGGCACGTCCTCGGTGGACAATCGTCACCAACAATGAAAGTTCCACGATCTCCTCCGCCCCGCTATCCCAAGGCATCCAGCATCCTCGGTCGGGCTGCTCGCTTCCGCGCCTGACCTGATTCCCGAGCGTGAGACGGTCGACACTTCCCTTCGGAAGTGTTCTCCGCCAACCTGGATCTCTTGGGGGCGAGGCATCGACGTCAACCGCAGGGTCATCGTCGGCTCGTCTTTGCCGCCCTCGGACTTCAGGCCACCATTTTCGACGATTTGTGGATGATAGAACACGTCAACGCTCCCCCTAGCCCAATCAATGCGAGTAGCGCTCACCTATGAACGAAACTATCACTCAAATCAAGGATATAACTTGGAATATTGTCAAAAATCATTCAGTTTCATATTTAGAAGGGCAACCAGTTTGGATTTCTTTAGCGTCTATTTTCCAATTGTCTCCCTCTTGGATTAAATTCCCATTAACCGCTATCATGCGACCTTCTTCGAATCCATCTGGTACCGCAATCATCGCAAAGGATACTTGAATTTGGGAGGCAGAACCTTGTAAAATGAAAGTAGAGGAAGAATTGTCAATAGATTGATTTTTTACAATCCCGCGAATATTTACTTCATCCGAACTAAATTCTTCTGGAGAATCCATAACTTCGTCAACCGTGTACTGAACTTGTGGGTCAACAGACAAAAACATCAATCCAATCAGTCCAAGCATAATTGCTCCGACAAACATCAGTCGAGACCTGCGGGTTGTGTTCACAATAATTCGTCCAGCAGGGTATTGAATAGCCTTACTCTCACGTGACAGTGGAACCTATGGTCTAGTATATCCAACCGCTTCCTGTAAATCAGCAAATCCTTGATTTTCCATTTTGGCTTTCAATCCTTTAGTGACACTCTTTACAACAGAGGGGCCTTGGAATACCATTGCAGAATACAGTTGTAGTAAAGATGAACCATTAGTAATCGCGTTCCAAGCAGAATTTCCAGAATCTATTCCTCCGCAACCAACGATTGGAACTTTACCTCCAATGCTGTCATACAACTCTCCAATCATCTGTATAGATTTATCATGAAGTGGTTTGCCCGAAAGTCCACCTTGTTCCGCAAAAAATTTCCTTGAATTAGTGTTATTTGGAGCGGGCCTACTTATTGTTGTATTCGTAGCAATAAATCCATCTATGTCAGCAGAAAGTGCTGCGCCAGCGCAGGATAGGAGATCTTCTCTAGGTAAATCCGGAGAAAATTTCAGCAGTATTGGTTTAGAGCCTCCTCTTTTTGCTCGAAGTGATGTGCAAGCTTTTACTACATCACGGATATGATCATCTTCCTGTAATTCTCGTAAACCAGGAGTATTTGGTGAAGATACATTGAGCACAAATATGTCTGCATGATCATATAACAATCCAAATGTTTCAGCATAATCATCTGGGGCTCTCTCATTGTTAACTGTCTTTGAGCGCCCAATATTTGCCGCGATAGGAACATTTGGCCATTTTCCAGAGATTTGCCTTTTCGTGAGAGTATCTCGAATCTGTTGTGCCCCTGGATTATTGAATCCCATTCGATTAATCAAAGCATTTTCTCGATTGGATCTGAACATTCTAGGTTTTGGATTACCATCTTGAGGATAGCGAGTTACGCCCCCATATTCGACCCAAGAAAAACCGAGAGACGGCCACGCACCTATTGCTTGGGCCGATTTATCAAAACCAGCTGCTAACCCTAAAGGGTGTCTAAACAATTTCCCGAAAACTGTGATAGGAAGATTTGGTGTGCCATAGATTGATCCGAGTATTTTTTGCGCGGGTCGATTTTCTGCAAATTTGGTAAGTGTATTTACACTCAGATTATGAGCTTTTTCAGAATCAATAAAGCGTAGAGAAGGGCGGACCAGAAAGCGATATGGTAGACCCATCCTACAGCCGGCTGATGAGGCATCCTTCAAGTCTTGTGGGTGGTACGGGTTGCATGGATGCAGATTTGTGTACTCGCTCAGTACGGGAACTTGCACGAAGAATCCTTAGATCAAGAGGAGTAATATTCTCTCTACCTAGTCATATTGAAAGAGATGAAAGCTTAGGAATAAGAATCTCTGATTTATCACCTAGTTTGTATTTTGGTATTGAATTTAAGACCCATGAATTAAACAATATCACCGTTACTAATATTGGGGAATCTGGAGGCATAATAGGCATAGAAGCTCCTGCATATTCCGAAGTATGGGTGCCATTGGATTTGCAAAGAGGATTTGATATTTTGATTGAGGAAGTTATTGCTTTGGCATCAGCAGGCTACCCTGCCTGCGCAGGTTGTGGCGGTTCAGATGCCGAAACTCCATGGAATGAAATGGCTATCAGAGAATTGTACTATTGAGAATACATTCCATTCTGATATCTTGCGCTTTCTCGCGTACGCGCGCATCCGCGTGCGCCACAGGCACGCGCGCACGCGCGCCTTGCATCGCTCTATCCTTACTCACGTTTATACAGGGTTCATGACGCCACGAGGAAACGTGGTAAGCCAATATCTGATGGCGAACCGCAATGTCGAGTGTGATTAATTGAAGTTCATGATTTTGGAATCAGGGGCAAAGGCCCGTACGATCAAAAAATATCTCGGTAAGGGTTGGATTGTCGATGCCTGTAATGGCCATGTACAAGATTTACCAACCCGAGGAGGCACAAAGCAAGATAACAAAGCAATGTGGTCTTCTAAGGAAGGAGAATTACCGAATCCACCTTGGAGCTATACAGATAGAGCAGAGAAAATTATCTCCAAATTAAGAAAAAAAGCCCAAACGAATTCAGTAGAAGAAATCTACATCGCCACCGACCCAGATAGAGAAGGGGAATTTATTGCATGGAGATTACAAGAAATCTTCAGTGATTACGATTCAATCTATCGTGTGTCATTCAATGAAATTACTAATTCTGCAGTACAGGAAGCAATAGAATCACCCAGAGATATCGACATGGATCTCGTCGATGCCGCTAAGGTCAGAAGGTTCATGGACAGGTTGGTAGGTTTTCGTTGTTCAAGATTTAGTCGTTCCTGGAACTTAGCTTCAATGGGGCGTGTTCAAACCCCCACCCTTGGATTCATTGTCGAAAGGGAACTTGAAAGGGATGCACACGTGCCCATTCCATATCACTCAATTAAGGTAGATTCGAATGGTGTTTCTTTCAAAGTTAGATTCCATGAGAAAGATGACGAAGGTGCTTGGAAAGACGATGATGGAAAACATCACCCAGACAGAACATTCGATGGAGAATTAGCCGAAAGTGCAATGGAAAAAATTCGCCATTCCGATGGATTGGTTTTAGAATCCGTCAAGGAAGGTAAGACCAACAGGAAACCTCAACCTCCGTTTACGACAGAATCTATGTTAAGAGCTGCCAATGGAAGGATGGGGTGGTCTATTGGTAGAACTAATCGTGTCGCTACAGCATTGTATCAATCGGGACACATAACTTACATTCGAACAGATTCTACACGTACAAGTAAAGCGGCCAGAGATAGAATTAGATCTTTGATAGAAAAGGAATACGGCTCTAACCACCTAGGTTCTGGGGCGCTAGGACCGGATGCGAAAAAGGGCGCAAGCAATGTACAGGATGCTCACGAAGCCATTAGACCGACACAACCTGAAGTCAAGACATTAACAGATGTTGATGCCGATCAACAATCGTTATACAGATTGATTTGGGGTAGATTTGCTGCAAGTCAAATGTCCGATTCCGTACGAGAAAGAAGGGATTTAGTTGCAAAGGCCTCAGACCTTGAATTGCAATTGTATGGGACCAGTTCATGGCGAATTCATGCGGGATGGGAAGCTGTCTACTCCGCAAATAAAGATGTTAAAACAGAACCACCAGCGGTTGGTTTCGAATTAGGCACAACTTGGGGATTTACTTCGAATGAGGAAAACCCGTTATTGACGTCTGACGAAACCAAGCCACCTAGGAGATTTACTGAAAGTTCGATAATTCAAGAAATGAAGAAAGCAGACATAGGTAGGCCGTCAACATATCTGACTACAGTCGGTAAACTAGTAGATAGAGGCTATGTCGACAAGGAGGGTTCATCCCTCATTCCAACCGATCAGGGTAGATTGTTATGGATTGAGGTGGTGCCATTTTATGGGTCGGATGAGAACTCGTCCGGAACAATATCTGAGGGTTTATTCACCCCGCGATTCACAGCATTAATGGAATCTAGTTTAGATGAGGTAGAAGATGGAGACACCAGTGGTGCCATAGTTTGGCATAAATTTGTTACAGACTTTAGAAATATGCATAATATCGCATTAGAGTTAAGAAAACGAAAACCCACAGTTAAGCAACTTAATTTCATCATTAATAGAACCTCGAGAATGTCAGATGACTCAAAATCAGATTTGTTCCAAGGTAAAAATATCGATGAACTCACCGGAGAAGATGCAAGAAGAATAATTGAAGAACTCAACAACTCCAGCGATGGAGACATTCCACCTAGTGAAAAACAAATGGCACTAATCATTAGATTGGCCGACAAAAACTCTGTTGATTTGGAACCAATATTAACGGAACTTGGTCACAATGATTTGGATGAGTTAACAGGTGGTAGAGACGGAACCGCAAGTTCGTTGATCAATAAATTGATTGGAATAGACAAAGATTCTCCAGCTACAGAAAAGCAAGTTGCAACAATCAAATCAATGTCTGAAAATTTAGAAATTAGTATTGAGGATGCAATGGCTATTGGCGAAGTAACCACTATCGATGAGATTACCAAAAATGAAGCTAGTGGCTTAATTGGTACAATGAAAAAGATGATTCAATCACGAAAGCGTCAACAAAAGAAATGATATCTTTTGTTCTATGCGCTAATACTACCTGGGACCCTAGACTAGGGGGGTAGCACTTGATTAGAGACATTTACGATGTTATTGTAATTGGTGCCGGCCCTGTAGGCGGATATCTCGCCTGGAAGTTAACAGAGAAGGGGTTGAGTGTTCTCCTTGTCGAAGAACACGCTGAGATTGGCAGGCCATTCCAATGTGCTGGAATGGTAAATCCATCAGCGATGGATAGGATTGGGGCATATGATACAGTACTGACAAGAATTTGGGGCGCTAGGATGTACAGCCCATCTGGTACGGAAATTGTAATCGGAGACCCAAATACAACCAGAACTTGGTCGGTTTGCCGTAAATTGTTTGATGAAAGAGTGGTCCAACTTAGCCTTGATTCGGGTGCCGATTTATTGTTGTCATCAAAGCCAGTTAGCGCTAATGTCACGAACTCTGGAGTGGAGATTTCATTAGACATAAATGGCGAAATAAAACAATTCCAATGCCGTATGCTTTGTGGGGCTGATGGTGCTCATTCCTGGGTACGTAGGACCTTCAAAATGGGCCGACCCAAAGAATTGTTGATTGGGTTCCAGATTGAGGTGACCGGGTATCCTGGGGAGGAAGGAAGGCTCGACCTCTTTACAGGCGATGAATTCGCTCCCGGATTTTTCGCTTGGGCAATTCCTTCAGGTAATACAACAAGGATAGGAAACTGGTCTTTACCGAACAAATTAGGCGAGGAATCCTGTGAGGATTTATTGCAGGTATTAATGAAATCCTCAAAATGGAAACAGAGATTCTCCAATTGTAAAGAGGTAGGTAGGTATTGTGGACCTGTTCCTTCTGGCATAATCCACAAACCTGTGATTGACCGTGTAGCGGTATTCGGAGATGCCGCAGGTCTTTGCAAACCTACAACTGGAGGTGGAATAGGAAAAGGATTCGAGCAAGTTGATTTAATGCTCCCGAAATTAGTAGAAGCTATCTCGACCAATGCTTTCACCCCATCTACTGTGAAGAATTTGAATGATACAATATCTACACTTAGGCGGAATCAAAACAAGTCTAGAGCATTGAGAAACGTATTTTTAACAGAATCAACGGATGAAGAACTGGATGAATTATTTTCAGTTTGGTCGCAACCAGAGGTGATTGATTTAATCAATCAACTAGGAGATATAGATAATCCAATCCCACTGGGCATGAAGATGTTGAAAGATGTCCCGGAATTCCGCCGTCTAGCTTCAAAAGCGGCTGCTGCATTAATTTGGGGGTGAAAATTTGGAATCCGTCCAAAGAATCAGATACCCCCCATTTGATCATACAAATATAGACCCTGAATCAATACCAATCACAGAAGTAATTCTCGAATCAAATTCCCAACCCCCAACTCCCTTCAAAATTGGTACAGAATCTGGTTGGTTGGTAGAATGGAGGGAGCTAACAGAAAAAGACCTCAACCTACCAAGAATTCAATCAGTCACAACTACTGCGACATTACCATTCCTCATGAGAACAAGAAATGGCTGGTACATTGAACCTGATCCATTACATGCAGTTGCTAGGAAATTTATCGCCCCAACCGTAATTTTGTTAATTTTCTCCCTGTTTCTACACGCTATAGCCCCGGCTTTAGGAGATGTGCCATTACTATCATGGCTAACTCAAGGATCTTACAAAATAGGACCACTGGATTATCCAAAATTATTATTCATTACATTTCCAATATTTGTATTACCAATAATCATCAGAATTTACGCCAATTCTAGAGATATTAATAGACAAAATACCTACATTAATTCTCCATTGGGTGACCCCGAATTTGAATTATCGATTGGCGATGGGTGGGTGGAAATTGCACAAATGTATTTGCCTGAAGAGGTGCAATTTTCTGCAGCTAGAATACAAGCCGGTGTCGCCGTGCCTGAAAGAAAAACAATGTTAAAGTCATCCAATCGACCAGAGGGGAATCAACCCCCTCCGGGTATGTCAACCGCTTTACCAGAAAAGAGACTGACAGGTGGAGAAGAACATGGGACCGGGGTAGGTGAATCAACACCTCTAGCGGTTGATTATTCTCGAATCCTACTATTGGAACCGATGAGGGTAAGATCGAGAGGGGCTTTGGAAACAAGTAATGAATTACCTATCAGATTGAATGGGCCTGAAGAGAGATGGCCGGGTACAATTTATTCCTCGGTGATTGCATTACATTGGGAGATTCATTTGCACGTACTTTGGCAAGGCATGAGGTTAAGGTGGGTCAGTCCGATTATTATGCCCCAAACTGATAACAAAATATTGATTGATAATCTACCACTTAGGGCGGCTAGGTCTGAAGATTCTAAGGAATAATCAAACAGGTTGTAAGGGTGGAGGGCTGGCTAAATTACTCTCGGTAAGAATTTCAGTTTCGAGATGTTTGTAATCTGAATCTCGTTTTTGTGGTATGAATCCTGCACGCGAAATTACCCTCTGTAATTCATCTTCTCCTGCTAGAGTCTTTGTGGTGCCGGAAGCAGAAACGACATTTTCCTCCATCATTGTAGAGCCCGCGTCATCTGCTCCCGCAAATAGGGCTAGTTGGGCTATACCCATCCCCATTGTAGGCCAAGAAGCTTGAATGTGGGTAATATTATCGAAAAACAAACGAGCAACAGCAACATGACGAAGATATTCATGTGCACCAGCTCCTAATTGAATTCTATTTTGACCCTTATTCCTTTTACCAAATGTATTGTTTTCTAATTGAACAGGCCATGCTATGAATGATGTAAATCCAATCAATCCGTCTGCTAAACTTCTGTCTTGTAGTCTTCGTATTCTATCCATATGTTGAACACGGTGTGAATTATTCTCACCAAAACCAATGACATTCGTTGCAGATGTTGTTAGTCCAAGATGTTGTGCTTCTTCCATAACTCTTAGCCAATTTTCCGAGCTACCTTTCTTTGGAGAGATGTCTAGGCGGACATCGTCAACCAGCATTTCTGCTCCACCGCCTGGTAAGCCATGCATTCCTGCATCCTTCAATTGTTCTAGTACCTCTTTGGTAGATGTTTGACAAACTTCTGCAATCCCTTCAATCTCGATAGGAGAAAAACAATCCAAAGCGATAGTTGGATGCCTTTCCCTTAATTGGCTAATCAAATTCGTGTACCACTCCATAGGTAAATCAGGGTTGACCCCGCCTTGCATTAACACGCGTGTGCCACCGATATTTTCTAACTCGGCAAATCTAGCACTAATTTGGTCTACGGATTGAGTGTAAGTCTCTTCATGCCCTGGGGGACGATAGAAAGAACAAAATTGGCAATTTATAGTACATACATTAGTGTAGTTGACATTTCGATCAACAAGATATGTTACCTTATTTCCCGGAACTCTCTTTCTACGCATCAATAATCCAGCGTGCAATAATTCGTTTTGATCTGCTTGGTCGTAGAGAATTGTGGCTTCCTCAACAGAAAGTCGAGGAGGGTTTTCACTTAATTGAGTTTCAAGAATTTCTTGCCAAGCGGCCAAACAATCACAACCCTGAGCCAACCAATGTTTCGATTTCTGTAATTTCCTTAGGGCAGTTAGAAGTTAAGACAACAGGTCCATTCTTGGTGATTAATACGTCGTCTTCGATACGAATTCCAATTCCGGAGTATCTCTCAGGGATTTCGACATCCTCCCTCCATGAGGCGAAATATACCCCTGGTTCGACAGTTAGAACCATGCCTTCCTCTAGTAACCTACCATCGCCCTTTCCACCAGGCCTAGTTACTCCGACGTCATGAACATCCAGACCTAATGAATGACTAGTTCCATGCATGAAGAACTGACGGGTTTTGCCGTCTAAATCTTCACCCATGGCTTCTTCAAATGTACAATTCAGTATACCTAATTCAATCAGACCTCTGGAAATTACTTCCATAGTCGCTTTGTGAGATGCGTTCCATGGCGCACCCACCTGACAAGCTTCAATTCCCGCAATTTCTGCCTCTAGAACCAGATTGTATATCTCTCTTTGAGGCTCAGTAAATTTACCATTAACTGGCCAGGTTCTTGTAATATCAGAAGCATAGCCTTCAACCTCGCAACCAGCGTCTACGAGAACTAACTCTCCATCCGAAACGGGTTCGTTGTTAGCATGGTAGTGTAGAATTGTAGCGTTGTCACCACCACCAACAATGGAGGGGTAACTCCATTGAGAACCATTCGATTGAAAACAACCCTCGATTATGGACTGAATTTCCCATTCTCCGATCCCGGTATGGCTCTTTTTCATTGCAATAGAATGTGCCATAGAGGCTAAATCAGCAGACTTTTGCATAATACCAATCTCTTCCTGAGATTTACAAATTCGCATTTCGTCTAGGAGTGAGGAAGGATCTACTAGACTAATTGGACCCATTCCGTAGGTATTTCTTTGTCTACTCTTTGAGGTTAGAGAATCGTTGACAATTTGGTCAATATCTGCATTCAGATTTTGAATCAAGTACACCCCATTTGATTTTTTCAACGAATCAGTAACAATTTCATTCATCTCTAGTAGAGAATAGGCTTCATCAATCGGCCATCCTGATGATGCGCCTTCTATGCCAATTCTTCGGCCTTCCCAAATTTCTGCGGTTGTATCGTTTGGTTGGACAAATAATGACACAACCCAATTTTTTCCGTTATGCTTTGCCATTAATACGGACTCAGGTTCGGACCAACCACAGAGGTATAGCATGTAGGAACTAGCTCGGAATGGATAGTGAACGTCATTAGAGCGAATAGAAGCTGGATTAGTTGGGATGAGAACTAAACAATCGTGAGGAATCTTGTCGAGGAATCTAGACTGACGTCCTCTGTATTCTGACTCCGAGAAAGGTAGCCTAGCCATACTGTCCACGCTTCGCCGAGAAGCAAGTTATTCTTAGGACTGTGGGATGAAAATAATTTACAAAAAAAGTACGAAATCAGGATTTCCACTTCGGTATTGATCGTTCACTATTCCCTCGGAATCGGTTAACTAAGGCATATGTTAGGAACAATGCGCTAAATGCGAAGGCCACCAAAGCGATTGGGAATGGCTTGACTTCATCTGGATGAATTAAAATTACAGAAATCGTTGCGAATTCGCCATCATCGTCAATCACTTCCAGAGTAAGAATGGCGCGATATTCTTCAACCTCAGTCCAAGAAAATTCTCGGTTACACCCCTCATAAAGGGGAGAATTATCCAATAACCAAATACATCTCAAACTGGAATCATCATTTGCTGTGTCGGAACTTCCGGTCGCGTCTAATTTTATATCAGAGGGATTTGAAACCCTAACTTCTTGACCGTCGGAAATGGTTTCGCCATCAATAACCAGCGATGCGGTAGGAACTGTATTCTTGATGTCTAAGTTTACCATTTGATCTGATGATAAGCCTCCTTTATCATAGACGGTTAAACTAAGGGTGTAGTTTCCAGATTGCGCCCCTGAGATAGAATATGTATTGAGGTCTTCACCCATTTGTACATCGATTGGAAGATTGCCAGAGTGAGAAGGTCTTCTTAGAGTCCAAACAAAGTACATTTCCGTTCTTCCCCAATACGGGTCCTCAGTTAAGGTCGCGTCGAATGTATGCCAGATATCGTCCTCTACTGCATATTCAATCCCCGATATTTTGATTACTGGTGGTTGGTTATTTACACGAATAGAAAATTCATGGCTAGCCCCCGTGGGAGCAGAATTGATCGATGGACAGCCAATTAGTATTATTTCCATCCAACCGTCTAATTTGGCAGAAATATCCCAAGTTATCTCAAAATCTCCAGATGGGAGTTCGTATACTTCATCAGTTATGGATGCTTCATTGCAAACTGATGATTGAGGAATATGAGATGATTGGATTAGTCCCTGCGCCAAAGAACCTGAGATTTCTAGATTAACTCCACCATTTGGATAAGTACCAAGCCAACCACTAATTTGAAGAGAAGAATCTATCAAATCTCCAGATTGATCTGTATCTAACAAAAATCCAATCAAACCGGTTGAGTTTTCTTCAACCATAAATACCACTCTAGTCTCTACAATTTCTAATCCATAATCATCTATTGAATGAACACTAACATAACATGCACACTCGCCGGTAGCGGAGAAAGTCAACTCAAAGGACCAAGACCATTGTTCTCTACTACTTGTAGATGTGATTTCAATCAAAGAACTCAGCAAATCCCCGCCATCGAATTCTGTACCATCCTTAGATACCCGCCAAAATACATCTTGGGGTCGTTCATCATCTTCTATGATTCCTGAAAAAGTGATCGATTCGAATGAATGGTATCCGTTTTCGATATCAATACTGATTAAGGCAGGATCATCATCGTTGGAAGTTTCTGCTTGAACACTATTGCAAAGCAAAAGCAATGCTGAAAGTGACAGCAAGACTGCCCTCCAGTGTCGCTTCATCATCCCAAACGGCTAGACTATCTGTCTTGAACCCCATGCAAAAGTGTTCAATTCACCTTTCTGAAATCTGCATTTGCCACACCAATTCATCTAGCCACGTACCTAGTTCATCAATATCTACGAATTCTTGACTGGCTTCAGCAGTTAGAATACAGTCACAGGCGGCAGCGGCTAGTAAACCAGCATCTTCCATTTGTAACCCGTTTCCTAATGCTACTGCCAATGCTGTTGCCGCAGCGTCATGCAAACCTATCTGTTGTTTTGGAGCGGGGGCTGTACAATCGAAATGAATTACTTCACCCTCTGATTGATAGAGAGTTACTCCATTAATTCCTCCCAAAACTACCAATGCATCCCAATCGTATGTAGAAATTAGTTCAGAAGCTGCGGAGGCTGAATCGGAAGCCTCCAAACGTCGACGCATAAGTTCCATACCCCTCATCTCAACTAGAACCACCGTAGCACCTCGAGACCGTTCTAAACCGGTTAGTTTTGGGTCCATTATGACGGGAATGCCATTCTTTCTCGCAGCACCAATCAATTTTGAGGCGCTGGCTACAGTAACCGCACCATTATCATAATCTGAGATTACCAAAGCGCAACTATTCTCCAATTGCTTCATAGCATTATTTGCTAATTTATCAGACATTGAGTTATCAATTGGGTCAAGTGGGCCTCTGTCAGCCTGTAGTAAGATTTGGCTCTCTTCAAGCAGGCTTTCTCTGCTACCAAAAAATCGAATTTTCACGAGCGTATGCCTATCTGAAACTGATTCTATCCCCGTTATTGCAATTCCATCTTCAGTTAACATATCTTCAATTGCTTTACCTTCTCTATCATTTCCCACAAACGTGTGAAAATCAACATCTAGACCTATTGAGTTAAGCCCCCTTGCAATATGAGCCGCTGCTCCTGGGCTCTCATCGGTTTGGAAAATTTTCAACACAGGAACTGGTGCGATAGAGTTTAGATTATTCGCATATCCATGGTGATAACGGTCTAACATAACATCACCTAGCAATGTCACCTGAGAACCTTCCATATCATTGAGGCTGGAACGTAATCGCCTTAGAGATTCAATGCGGGAGACTGTGTCTTCATCAATCGCCATGAACCTTCCAACGGTTGGGAGCGAATGAGTTTTGGGGGTGCTTAATGGTCAAATCATGACCGACTAACTCAAGCGAGTAGGTTCTCTCCGCGAGGTATGGCTGACCACTCTGGGACTTGGGTCTACGAGGGGGCAGCCGCCGAAAGACTATGGCAAAAATCAGCGATAGGCAGACCAAATGGAGAGGGGAAACTAGAGTTATCTCCGGCTGAGACATTGTTCGTTCACTATCACAGGCACATAGAGCTACCAACAAATGATTGGATGAATACCGCACTAAATCAAAACCCGATGCTATTACAAGAATATTCTATCCTAGAGGCTCTTCGTGTACCGGGTAACAAAATTGTTTTATCTCAAAATATGGAGCTATTTTCTCAACAAATTCACCCTAAGTCTTGGGCTGCTCGATGGACTTCGAATACTCATCCAAGAAATAGTAAAGCGATTTCCGAAATACGATGGTTTCATGAATCCGATAAATTGGATGCAATAGAATTACATCAATGGACAATTGATGTAAGCAATTCCGGAAGAACGCCGGAGGTTTTGGTTGTAGATGAAGAGTTGAGTGTTGTAACATACCAACTATCCTCTCAAAACCCCCGTGGATCATTTCAAGATCATGAGGTAATAGAATCTCTAGCTAATTTATCTGGAGGAATTACCTCAGCCGACGGTTTGCTATATCCGTCCGATGATTGGAAAATCCAACAATTAGGAGTACCCACCGCAGGGGGTATTCATCTTGATTCAATCACATGTGAAATTATTCAAGGATTAAATCCGCTATCGGAAGGCGCAATGATTCTTTCTGACTTGCTTAATAGGGGTCTAGTAATTCGACCCGGATTCAAATACGGTACTAGATGGAGATGTTATGATAAGCCTCTAGGAGATGATCATGCACCTTTCCTCGTAGTCTTGCCAGAGGATGCACCAAGAGATTGGGCCGGTGCTTGCCTCGCCTCCAGATTAGCGTCTGGAGTAAACAAAATTTGGTTACACCCTGTCAATAAGGGAGATTCATGGAGTTATCTAGCGATAACTAGACCACCTGCAGACTCACGATGGTCGAATCCAAGTAAACGCTGATTTTTTCACTTTTACTCGCTATAATATACCCCCCTGCCTACAAAAAGAAGGTTAGGCGATTTGATCCGCCAAGAAAGCCCATGGGTCGAACAGTTGCAACTTGGAGGATGAGAGGGGAAGAAAGAATAGAGGGTTGGAAGCAGTTTCGTAGAACTTTGAGGTCGCAAGAACGTTCAGCTTACGATTCGATGGTTAATGCCGCTAGAAACAGAGCGGCGGCTTGTGGAATGATACCCACAGTCGACCCTATGGAACCAATATTTCTAGCGATGTTAGTCGAAGCGTACGAGAGAATCTCAAAAATCGAAGACGAAATTGAGAGGTTGAGGAATGGATGAAGGATGGATCCTTGATTGTCATCTAGATATCAAAACCGAATGTATGAGTTTATGGATAAAGAAAGACGATGGGGGAGTTCAACAGATCCTAATGCCATGGTCATTCACGATACATGTTCATGGAGAATCGCACAGATTAGATGAACTAGGTAGAGCCCTTTCTAGACCTGAATACCAACGTCCATTTGGAGCACTATCATTGAGAAGGGAAAGGCATCGTACCTCACATGAATCACAAAAACAGGTGGAAGTCCTGGCAGTTAATTTACAGAAGCCATCGAAGATAAGAAAAATTGCAGAGATGATTGATGCAAATGGTTCATGGCGAAATTTCGAGCTTTTTTCCGTTGACCCAAAAATCACTCAGAAATTTTTGTTAGACCTCAAAACCCATCCATTTGGGAGAGTGAAGATAATTGGAAACCAAATTTTTCCCTTAGATACAAGAGACGAAGTTGATTGGCAACTTCCACCTCTTAGAATCATCGAACTCGATGTTTGTTGCCTAGATGTAAATGGTAAAAGAAAGGCTAGCGCACCAATTTCTAGTATCACAATAGTTGACAAGGGAGTAATTTATTGTGAAGGCAAATCATTCAGTCAAACTTTGGTTGCCGACGCATATACTTGCTCTGCCCATATGTTAGATGATTTCCACAGAAAAATAGAGGAAATTGACCCCGACATTGTAATCACCCATGATGGAGACAATGTAGACATTCCTGCATTGATTAGACTCGCCGAGAAGTCGGGAGTGAAACTGAATATTAGTAGAAATGGAAGAGGAAGTAAACCTCGCTCTCAAGAACGTGTGGCTTGGAGCTACGGCCGACTTCTAAGAAAAGAAGCGTACCATTCCTTAGAAGGGCGATTACACATTGATATGGGACGCTCTTTCATAGGCAAAGAAGGTGGGATTGAGGGGTTAATGGAATTATCAAGGGCTTCGGGATTACCAGCAGCGGACCTATCGAGATTATCACCGGGTTCAGCAATTTCAGCTATGCAAATTCGACAATCGATTGAAGATGGAGTATTGATTCCTTGGAAAAAGAATAGGCCAGAAGATATGAAAGATGCTGAACAAATAATGTTGGCTGATCGGGGTGGACTATACTTAGACCCAATTGTTGGTGTTCACCAAGGTGTTATCGAACTAGATTTTGCGAGTTTATTCCCCAGCATAATTGCAACTAGAAACATTAGTCCTGAAACTATGAATTGTTTGTGCTGTAATCTAGATTCGGGCCATTCAAGAAAAGATGGGAGATTATCGTTGAATGTAAAAACAGCTGCTGCTGAAATTCAAAAAAGGCAAAAAAATAATGAAAATCTGAAATTAGTTGTACCCGAACTTGGATTACATGTCTGTACGAAAAGGCATGGATTCCTAGGTAGAGTGGTAGCACCTATAATTGAAAGACGGAATGTATTGAAAGAAAAAAGGCAGAACAAAGGAGACGTTTGGGACAGAAGACAAAATGTTCTGAAGTGGATCTTAGTAACTTGTTTTGGCTATACTGGTTATCGAAATGCACGCTTTGGTAGAATAGAATGTCACGAGGCTATTTGCGCTTGGTCTCGTGAAATACTCCTGACCACTATTGAAGAAGCAAACAAAGAAGGATGGGATTGCATACACGCTATAGTAGACGCTATTTGGATTAAAGATAGAAAGAATCGAAGCGAGGAAGAAAAACGAGATTCATACCAACGTTTGATGGCTAGAATTGAAGCATTGGTTGGCATACCTCTTGAACTAGAACATGAATATGATTGGATTGCATTCATCCCAAATAGAACTACAGGAGTTGGTGCACTCACAAAATACTATGCAAAGATAGGAGAAGAGTGGAAGGTTAGAGGGATTGAATTACGCCAGCATTCAACATGTGAATGGATAAGGCAATTACAAGAAGATATGATGGAAGATTTAGCGAATGACCCATTTGGAATTGGACCGAAAATCGCGGCTCAACGTGTTGAAGATGAAATATCTCGTATGAAGAGAGGAGAAGTGCCATTGAGTCAATTGATAGTAGGTAGAAGAGTACGATATGAAACTGGTAATCATCGTGTAATGAATCTGACAGCAGCGGCTCTTCTTCGTGCCCGAGCGCTAGAACAAACCACACCTCCTGGAAGGAAGGTTCGTTTTGCCGTAACAGGTTGGAAAAGAGAACAGCCTACCGACAGGGTGCGATTACAATCAGAAATAAACTCAGCAACGAATTCCATTTCAGGACAAAAAGGAGATGCTGAATTCTATACTCCACTAGCTGTTCGAGCCGCCACTTCGATACTATCTCCCTTCGGTTGGAATGAAGATGTTGTAGCTGCAGGCTCGAAGAGGCAATCTAGTCTAGAGGTTTGGATGTGACGGAATTCCAGAAGTGAGGTTTGACCAAACGGCAATTGTGACCAAATCATTTCCCTATCAAGGGACAAAAGGTGTAATCTCTTTCTTGCCAAACCACGATTAGATTTTTTCGAGCGTGGTTCATCAATCCTCAGTATATCATCTGTAAATTGTCTCAGAATCTCGTGCATATCCTTGCTTAACGGTGGTGATGAATTACGACTTGATGTGAGAATCACCAAGGAATTAGAATCTTTACTAATGTCCCTACATCGTTGAAGTGTTGCCTTCAACAAAGAGCGCCCTTCCGATTTCTTAAGTTGAGTATCCATAAACATCCTAGGTATTTGTGAAATCACGATTATTCTCCCCTCTATCAGTCTATTCGGTGAATTTCTTGATCTTGCTTCATTAGACAGTCGTTGAATAATCGACGCTGTTTGGTGAGCTGTGAAACCACGACATATATGGAAATTCGACAATACTTCACGATTTTTACAACCTCGTATTCGTAACAAAGGAAGAAGAGGGGATGGGTCGAATACCATCCCTCCATCAATCCAATGTACTGGTATAGATTCAGACAAATCGTTAGCAACCATTCGTAATAGTGCACCTTGGAATTCCTTTCTATGTTGATCAATAAGGAGGACAGAGGGTACCTTTGGTTTTGGTAATACTAGATCTATTGCTGAATCACCCCAAGAAATACTCGTTGGCCGAGACATAGTCTGAAGGCAATACAAATCACCTATCAATCAGCCAACGAGAGAGAGGTATTGAGTCGGTTAGTGAAAGTAATGCTTCACAATATTTGAGATTCGTCTTCTTCGTTTGTAGGTTGATTTTGGTTAATTGGTTTAGGATTTGATGTAGGCATCAATGAAATTGCGAGTAAAACGAAAATAACCATGATTGCATTGCTAGGTTGAACGAGCCAAGAAAGAGGGCTATCCCCGTTGAATGATGATTGTGCAGTAAGTGTAACAGGAACTCTTTGTTCTAATCCGAAGGAGTCGACGAAAACGATTTCACCTTCTGCAATCATACCTGGATTCAATAATCCATCAGGGACTATGTTTAGGACGATTTCAGGGCATGCTTGTAATTCCCCAGCGGTTTGGACAGTGGCTATTCGAGAGAGTGCTCCCTCGACTGCGATAGAGTATGTTCGTGAACCTTCACCCAAGCAAGACGTAGATAGTGTGAGCTGGGAATTTTCATCCCAAGGAATAACCGCAGTAAGGTGTTCCGAAGTGATTCTATGACCTATGGAATACCAGTCTAAGTCAATTTGCCAATTCTCTTCCCCTTCACAACCAATTGTGCCTCGAAGATATCCTGAACCCTGAGCCATTTGGTTAGCGGTAGCAAGTTCTACTGTAGATTCCCCTTGCTCAATTGAAACAATTCTTGGAGCGACCCCTTCTGAATTGCTTGAAGTGTAGACGTCGATTTCTAATTGACAAGGGGTTTCTGCAAATACTGTGGCAAAAATTGTTTCTTGTCCGAGAATTTCCAACGGCCCCCTAGGAGGTAATACATCGACTGTCGTGGGATTTTCCGGATAATCGAAACTAATTTTTGTCTCTTCAGAATTGATACTCTCAATTGTCGCTGTCCATTGTACCAAACGACCTCGACTATCTCGTATTTGCATGCCATTTGCTCCCAATTGATCACCTTGGGTAAAAGCGTCTCCAGGTGCGCCACTATCTCGGCCTCGTTGCAAGGCCGCATCGCCATCCGCTTCGAGAATTTTCAGCCACGCTTTTTCCGGGTCGGTGTTGACAAGGTTGTTACCTTCATCGCCATTATTTTGATCTTGAATTTCAACAATAACTCCATGGCCAGGCAGGGCCGAATCGAATCCCGAATTGACTCTAAGTGTGAATCGGACCCATTCATTTGGTGCAATTGGAATTTCAAGGTATGAACCTCCTTGAGATATTCCTTGGATGGTATAATTGGAAAAATTCGGATCTACCTGAATACCTCTCTTAACTCCAATTAGGTCGAGAGTAGAGGAGGAAGGTAGGGCAGGTATTGCACCATTGCCGTTCCAATTACCACTAGCCATTATCCCCCAGTCACCAATGCCATTCCAATTACTGGTTGGCAAATCGCTGTGAACATCATACAAATCTAAAGCACCCATTTGGTGTAACATTTCATGCACAACTGTACCTACACCAGAATGTACTGAAGCGATTGTGAAGTGTTCAATTCTCCAATCTCCAATTTCTAATGGTTCTTGCATTCCTGTGAAGTGGCTCCAAAGTGAATCAGTGCCACCATTCATTTCCTGAGGTTGTGCTGAGTGCAGAATTAGTATTCTGTCGATTACTCCATCCGAGTTCAAGTCCCAATTGGAAAGGTCAATTCCTTGTAGTTGGTCTGAGGCAACATCACGGAGCAAAGTTTCAGCCCCATTCCCATCTGCACCATGATCTCTTTCTCCGGCAACATCTTCACCCCAATTTTTGACTCCATATGGTGCTTGCCAAACTTCATCAAATAATGTCACCGATAAAGACGAAGACCCAGCGGTCATTTGGTCAATGTATTCCTCAGCAGAACCTTCTCCGATTAGAATATCTGAGGCGGTTGAAGTTGAAAATTGGTTATTCGGAAATTCAACTTGAAGGACTAACCATTGTTCATCAACCTGAACCCCCAATAATGGGAGCCCACTATCGTCATCATTGGATACTCGATTGGAGGCCCAATCATCCACCATATCGGAATTAAAATGCACATATATGGCACCTAGCAACAACAGAGCCACTAGCCCTGCCCTAAGTCCCTTCATACCGATATCGAACATCTCCGTTCCCTTGAAGGGAACGGATTGTTGAATTGGTATCGCTTCAATTTCAAGGCAATCTACGATATTCTGACGAATAAAACTGCAAAGATTGTTTTCTCCAGTTTGGTAAATTTGAATTATCTTCATCTAACCAATTTAGTCCGTCTAACTCAGTTTGATTGGATTCAATGTAAGAGCGAATATCGATTGGTAAAGGATATCCATTACACCCAGTGATAGTCAAGCGAGTGAGTGAATTGCGTTGCACCATTTCTCTCAATGCCAATTGTTCATTTTCGTCCAAACATAGCGCACTTGGTCGAAGAATTGGTATTTTTTGGTGCAACCAATTTTCCTTAAATGACGGGCAAGCCCCATCACATGAACAGTCAACTAAAGCTATTTTTTGAACTGAACCATCTTTGTCGACAAATTGGGTAAATTCTGGATTGCGCGGACCCAAAGGACCTTTCGGCACTGTTCGAGATATTACCTCAGCAGTTACCAATACTAATATTGCAATCAAAATTCTAAGACCTTCAAAAATTTCTGGCAGGGTCAAAATTAGCAAACCACCGACAATAGCAAAGACTCGGTTTCTAAATCTACTCCGGCCTTCTTCAACCAAACCAAATAATCTTGAGAGGGAAAGGAATAGTGTAGAAGTAAATGTAAGAATTAAGATCCAAGAAATGCCACTTGCCAAAGAAAATAATTCTGAGGCGTCATATCTCGGAGTGACTGAAGATATTGAGTCTAGTTGAATACCCGCTTCGATGTAATAAGGAATCATACTGAACCATACCCAATACAAAATGCTCGGAACAATTATTGCATTCAAAATCAAGTATGAATCTAGCCACCTCTTCTCATTAGATAGAAGTCCTGCATTGGCGAAGAATCTCAAATCGAGAGAAAAAAATGGAAGTGAAATGACAGATGCAATAATGATTACAGCCATGAATCTCATTTCTATCCAATCATAAGGACCATAGACAGATAGAGCACCTGAGGGTGACTGAGAAAGGCTCCAATTATTGAGAATTGTTTCTACCCAAATTGTTGTTACCACAGAAGCAATAAGAAATACAAACGCACTTCTTCGAATTAAAGAGTGTAAATCTTCCAAATGGCTAGTGACCGGTTTACGGTCTACTAGACTACTGTTTGCCATTTCACATCACGTCGTGGACGGTTGGCTCTGCTTTAGCCGAACGTACAGTTCGATACACCCCATACGAGGCCCAAGCGGCTATGAACCAAGCACATCCAATAATGAAGTCATGTTGACCGCCGTTGGCAGACCAGTCGACTGCAAAGAAGAATGCAACGACTGCAACTAGTCCACGCCTGACACCTTGTGGATAGGCCAATTCCATGGCTAAGTATTCTGGACCTGGGCCATGGCGTCTTTCGAGGAGTTCCCGTTGGAAAACGGCACCTACGATTAGGGCGGTAAGGGAAGTCCAGTAAAACAGGTTACCACTTTCAAAGACTCTATCGGAAAGGTGCTTTTGTCGTTCTTTTTCTTTTTCAGCCTCACTTTCTTCAAGGACGAAGAGTGTTTGGTAATCACCAACGGCAATTGTTCGAGTTTGCAAGGTTGCATCACCATCTCCCACAGCGATAGAACCTGGTGGATTAATGGAAAAAGTCAGAACATTCCAGTAATCATACTCATTTGGAATCCCGTCTCCATTAACTGAATTACCGGCTATACTGAAGAGTATTGTATCTGAATCAGATGATGGTGCTGTCCAAGTGATGGTCCAAACTCCATCACCAGTTTCTGAATGTGAAATTGCATTTTCGTCTCCATCAGCTTCTCTAATCTCTTGTGAATCATCCCAAGAGAAAGTCCCAGCGCCATTATCTGTTAGGAGGAATCCAGCTTTGGTGTTACCATCCGCTCCAGCCAGAGTTACGGAATCAGCCACAGTGATTACAAACTCGTACGACTGATCTGATTCGTACATAACTGGGACTCCTGAGACCATAACAACGGCTCTGTCACCCGGACTGGAATAATGACAAGTACACCCGTATTTGGCAGTCTCTTGATTATCTGAATTAAGATACGGTGGACCACCGCTGTTGGCGAATGCTGGGATTGCTAGTAATCCTACTAGGCATAAAGCAACAACGAGCTTTGTTGAACGCACCATCATCAAGACCTCCTGTTATCGTTGCGACCTCGTTAAACACATAACCCTTGCTCGTTCGCCTCCCCTAGGGAGGCGGTGTAATCTACAACTCCTTCACTGCGGCATTGAGTTCATTCATCATCTTCTTTCCATCACCGAATAGCATCATGGTCTTGTCCATGTAAAATAAATCATTGTCTACTCCGGCATAGCCAACCGACAAACTTCTCTTGATGATTACAACTGTTCGGGCCATGTCTGCGTCGATGATTGGCATTCCAGCGAGAGGACCTTCTTTTGTTCTAGCAGCAGGGTTACAGGTATCATTTGCTCCGATAATTAGGGCTATATCTGCCTCTGGCATCTCCGGATTAATTTCATCCATTTCGATTAATTGATCGTATGGGACATTCGCCTCAGCCAGTAGGACATTCATGTGGCCAGGCATTCTTCCTGCAACTGGATGGATAGCATACTTCACCTCGGTGTCAAATTTCTCTGATACTAAGTCTGCAAATTCCTTGACTTGGTGTTGACATTGGCTTACAGCCATACCATATCCAGGTACTATGATTACCTTCTGAGCACCGTCAACCATCATCGCAACTTCGTCTGCATCGCTACCGACCTTTGTGCGAGTTAACTGTTCTTTATCAGAGCCGCCAAACGCCTTGAAAAGAACATCAATTAGTTCTCTGTTCATGGCTTTACACATAATGAATGTTAGAATCAAACCACTGGCACCAACTAATGAACCAGCGACTATCAAAACACTGTTTGAGATAATGAACCCGGTAAATGCCGCGGCAATACCAGATAGGGAATTAAGCAAGGATACGACGACCGGCATATCCGCACCACCGATAGGCAATACCAACAATATACCAAGTAGACATGAAATTCCAATTATCGCAAATAGGTAATCGGTCTCAGTAGGTTCTTGGATTGACATATAGATTAGAACTAATGTGCTGAGGAATAACAAACCCTTGACTGGATTTAACCAAGATGGACCCCAGGTAGGGGTGCGAATCCATTTGCCGAAAATTTCGACACCGCCCTTGAGTTTTAGCATAGCGAGTAAAGAACCTGTTAGCGTCATCCAACCAACTAATGCTGAGAGTCCGGCTGCGACTACCATGACTTCTAGTTCTAAACCTGTAGGGATTTCTAGTGTATCATCCTCGATGTATTTCCAGGATTCTGACAGAGCCACCAAAGCTGATGCTGCACCACCGAATCCATTGAACAAAGCGACCATTTCAGGCATCCCGGTCATTTCGACGCGGACAGCCATAACCCAACCGATTAAACCGCCTAGAAGCAATCCGCTTCCAATCAAAATCCAACCTTCAATACCATCGCCTAGTTCCATTTGTAGTACTGTTGTGAGAACTGCTACAAGCATCCCCATTGCGCCTAGTTGATTTCCACGAGGAGCTGTTCTAGGGTGGGATAATCTCTTCAAGCCGAAGATGAATAGAGTCGCCGAAAGGAGATATCCAAGGCCAACCCATTGATCATCGATCATCATTGACCACCCCTTTTCTTTCCAGCTATCATATTCAACATTCGATTAGTTACTGCGAATCCTCCAACTACGTTGATCATCGCGAGTACTAATGCTACGAAGGCAAGGATTCCACTGACTACTGTGTCGCCACCTTCGTAGGCGACATTCGCCCCTAACAGAGCACCAACTATACTGATTCCAGAAATAGCATTGGCTCCACTCATTAGTGGAGTGTGAAGAGTGGCGGGGACTTTGGTGATAAGTTCGAATCCCAAGAAAATAGACATTACAAAAAGCGTTACTGAACCAATTAAAACCGTAGGCTCCATTACAACACACCTCCTAGTTTGCTCTGTTTAGGATGTATTTTTCCATCTGAACATATCAAAACTCCCCCCATTCCTGGGACGTAGAAATCATCTCCTTCAGGAGCGCCTACTAATACATCGTCTTCATCTGAAATTACTAACTCGCCATCAATAAATATCGATGTGATGAAAGTGGTGAGGTTGTTTGAATACAACATTGAGGCTGTGTTTGCCAACGTGCCTGGGAGATTTTTCACTCCAATTATTGTCACGCCGTTTTCTGTAACAACTGTTTCACCCGCAACTGTATCTTCACAATTCCCTCCGACATCAGCATTCATGTCAACAATAACAGCACCAGACTTGAATGATTCAACAGCACTACTTGGTACTGTGATAGGTGCTGGCCTTCCAAAAATTCTGGCAGTGGTTACAATGATGTCGGCATCGGAAGCGACTCCGCAAACTGTGTCATTGACTTTCTGAATGAACTCCGGAGTGAGTGGTTTTGCATAACCAGCTTCATCTTCGAAATCATCCATACCATCAACCTCAATGAATCTCCCCCCAACAGACTCTATCTGTTCAGCGGCTGACTTCCTCACGTCGGAAGCATAGACAATTGCGCCAAGTCTCTTTGCGGTTGCAATGGCCTGTAAACCAGCAACGCCACTACCCATAATCACAACTTTCGCTGGCCTCACCGTTCCTGCAGAAGTGGTCATCATCGGGATTCCCTTTGGTACTGAGGCGGCGCCCAAGAGTACCGCTTTGTATCCTGCTAGATTGTCTTGACTTGAATTAACATCCATAGATTGTGCTCTTGACAACCTTCGAGGGATCATATCCATCGACAGAAGAGTGATGCCTGCATCCAAACAAGCCTGAACTTTTTCAGGATGACGGAACGGGTCGGCCACGCAAGCGATGACCTGACCCGCATGAAGTTCAGAGACATCCGGTAAGTGAACGGAAATAATTAGTGGAGATGTTAGGACCTCTAATCTGTTTGAGATAATTGCTCCGTTTTCTTCGTATTCGGAATCATAATGATTTGCGGCAATGCCAGCATTAGATTCCACCATTACTTCAAACCCAGACTTGCTTAATTTACGGAGCGATTTCGGCACGATTGCAACCCTTGTTTCGCCTTCAGGTTCCTTCAACACACCTAGTCTCATACAAGTCCCTCGGTTCCTAATGAGCCATAGGCTCATGTCAGGTATGCATTGCGAGCGGAATTAGATTATTGAATCAAACGGAATAGTCGCCTCATTGAGAATTAACATATGGAAATTAGAATAGAAATATATACCCAATTTCGAAGACCACCCATTCGGCAAAAGCATGATATTTCCAGGAGACAAAAGGGGAATGACGGCCCAGCCAGAATAATGGCCGATTGCCTTTCTTCACGGACCTATCTAAGTCGATGAATAGTATGTCATTTGGCGACTCACGACGAACCTAACACTCACCAAAGGCTAAGGGTGTAATTCCTATCGCAACTACAGAGGCGAACAAATGCAAACTGCAGAAGAGGGAACAAAAAATGCAATACGGGTCGCCATCACTGGAGCCGCTGGTAACATCGGCTATGCTTTATTGTGGAGAATTGCTAGTGGTGATTGCTTTGGAAATAATCAACCCGTAATATTACAGTTGTTAGAAATCCCACCAGGAATGCAACGCCTTGATGGAGTAATCATGGAACTAAGAGATTCTGCTTTCCCATTGGTACACGACATTATCGGCACCGACGACCCAGAGGTTGCGTTTAGCGATGCAGATGCAATTTTCCTAGTTGGTTCTCGTCCACGGACCAAGGATATGGATCGTGCAGATCTCGTCGCTGCTAATGGGCCCATTTTCGTGGGCCAAGGAAAAGCAATAGATGCTGCTGCATCACCTAATGTCAAAGTCATCACCGTAGGTAATCCATGCAATACGAATGCACTAATTGCATCGGCAAACGCTGCAAGTATTCCCAGTAGACAATTCACCGCCATGACTAGGCTAGACCAAAATCGAGCGGTTGGGCAAATCGCAGAACAGGCTGGCGTTCCAGCATCGAAGGTAGAAGATGTATTCATTTGGGGTAATCACTCTAACACTATGTATCCTGATCCAAGGTTTGCAAGGGTAGGCAATGAGTCCGTTACCGATGTATTTGATAATGAATGGTTACAAGGCGCCTTCCTAGATACTGTAGCGACCCGTGGAAAGGCGATTATCGTAGCACGTGGTGCTTCTTCTGCCGCATCAGCAGCTTCCGCTGCGGTAGACCACATGAGAGACTGGTGGCAAGGTTCCAATGGCCGGATTGTATCAATGGCACTACCATCAGAAGGATGGTACGGAGTTCCAGAAGGGTTAGTGTTTAGTTTCCCTTGCCGGTGCGAAGGTGGAGAAATTATCGTGGTTGAAGATTTACCTATTGATGGATTCGCCCAAACCAAGATAGATGAAAATGTCAAAGCCCTACTCGAGGAACGAGATGCGGTAAGTGAGTTGTTGTAATCAACGATTGTCAAATATCCTACTAAATCATTGCAGAGACCGAATGATTAGCCGTTGAGTTCATTTTCTAAATTAGTCTCGCCAGCAAAGATGAACGAGCCTCGTCGTCATATCCATCTTGAACACGATGGTAAATTACTCCTAGTAGATCTACAAGGAAATGGGCCCGCAATACCTCAAATGGGAAGACAAGGAGAAGGCGGATTCTCGATTCGCCTGCCAACTCCTGAAGAAGCAAGAGGAATGGGTTTGACCTGGAATACTAAGCGAACTAATCGATTTAGATTAGGACAAGAGATGCATGAGGTTATTGTCGCTACTCCTGAAATTACTTGGCCTGGTGAGTGGGCTTGGAAAGATGCTGTGATTAGCGACAGTGAGGTTGACCCTGTGGCTAGAGAATCTGTATATCGGACACTCCATAGAGTAGTTAGCAAAGTTGTAATTACTAATCCATCTAATCAGATACTTATGGCAAAAGTGACTCGAGGATTTTTCACAGGCTGTTGGACCTTACCGGGTGGTTTTGTTGACTACGGCGAGCATCCTAGAGTGGGAGCCGAACGCGAAGCATTGGAAGAACTGGGAATCAACATTCGCATTCCAGACCCTATTGGAGAATCGAGTGAGGGGTATGGCGAAAACTCTGAGTCAATTGTCAGACAGGAGATTTTCACTCCTGATGGTATCTGTTGGCTTTCATTTACCTACAAATGTGAAGCGGATATTCCTGCTGAGGAAATAGTACCAAAAGATGATGAAATTGAAGAAGCAAAATGGTTTGATAAACAGGAAGCATTGTCCGTAGCCGTTTCCCTTTTTGATATTGAAGCCATAGAGAAATTCATTTGATATTTTTACTGCTTTCGCAGATTAGAGAAGAAGTGGTGGGCCTGCCTGGATTTGAACCAGGGTCAAATGGTCCCAAACCATCTAGCATAGGCCAGACTAACCCACAGGCCCGTGAGTAATATGTCCACCTAAGTCGACTTTATGGAGTTCACGCTAACCATTTCCACTCATCTTGATCAGTTCTTTGGACAACTCCCTGTAATTCCGCCATACCAATAATTTGTTCAGGAGAGGGTTCTGTAACTCCTTCTGTTTCTAGACTTACTTGCAATGATTTCAGAGTTAACACACCTCTTTCATCTGTAGATTGTTTCATTATTCTGAGAATCATTCCAGCATTTGCCCTGTCCCTGGTCTTCAATTGTTTACGTTTTTTTTCGGTTAATTTGTCCTGTATCTCTTGACTGATTTCTGAAGGTAGGTTGGCGTTTGCGACCGCTTCGGTTAATTGAGTAGGATCTGTGAAAACCGCAGTTGTTGTGATTTGGCTAGATTCGCCACATCTACTGCAGGATGCTTGAGTTCCTTGTCTAGCCCCAAATGATTGACCACATTTACAACGAAGTAGTAGCCAATTACTCGCCATAGCCTATGCTGAAAAGTCATGGTTCAATATATTGTCTTAGGGCTATAGATGGTGAATTAGGATTCTAATTGACGAAATCAAGGGTATTCCTAATGATGCAGAACCACTGGGGCTTAACGTGCAAAACGCTCGAATTGTCATCGGTTGGTTCGCATTTCTTATTCTAATCGTATTTTCGATTTACTCATTTTTCGAATCCGGCTCGATAACTATCGAGGCATGGATTTCGTTGCTTCTTTCTCCCGCGGCCCTTGCATTCGCACTTAATCGAAGTAAATGGTGGGAAAGAGATACTAATCACCCTACAACAATATTAGAGGAAGAAATTGTAGAGATTACTTCAACCAAAGAAGTTCCAAATCCGGAAGAGGATGGATTTGATATCCCTGTAATGTAAGGGAAATCGGTCAATTGCCCCAATATGCTTCTCGCATGGCTTGATTGGCTTCCATGCATGCCACAACATCTGCGGGCCGCTGTGGCATTGAATCAATTTCTGCTAGGTGATTGTACAATGGTTGAATGTTGGACAAATTGACAACACCCCATCCCACTTGTGTACAAGGAGCAACAGGTGAAATTGGCAATGTGCCCGAAGTTGGATCCCATGTTGATGCACTAGGATACCACGCGGACAAATTTAGTGCATCACGGATATCGTCATTGGAGATGGAAAGATTTGTGCCGTTAACAAGTAAACCACTCCTTTCTTCTGAAGCGCCACTCATTAGGTCTCCTGACTCTTCTCGTAACATAGTCAATACCATGCTAAGAATTCCTGCTGTCCTAGGTGTAGCAAAAGATGTACCAGATGTTTGATGGTATCCGTCAATGTCGTCATGATTAGGTAGCATTTGAGTCCAATCAGCGGCAATATCTGGATAAGAACCACTCATAGTTTCCTTTTGGTCATCTTCCTCTTCCGCATATCCAGATACACCGATTGACCAAGGAGGACCTGCGGTAGGGTCTTGCACTGCGGGAGATGGTGTATTGTCTGCTGCTCCTGTGTGAATTTTCTTATTTTCAACAACCGCAACTCTTGTTGAGTCCTCGATTCCAGGCACTGGAATTGAACCAATTGGGCCGAATGAAGTAGTGATTATGTCTACTAACGGTTGGTTGGCGGCAGCTAATACAGCAGCGTCACTAAATCCTTCAACAAAGAAAATTATCGCGTCAGGGTTAGCATCCAATACTGCGCCAGTAACTGCGGTTCCATGACCATCAGAAGGATCGTCTAGGATAGGGATGTCCGTCCCATCATCTGGTGTTGTAGCAATTATTCTGGTGCCGGGAAAATACACTATATCCGAGGAAGTTATTACATCCCAACAAGTTTCCCTGTCGGCCTCGTATCGTTCTTCCCATGTGCCCTCCGTAGTGATATTACACCACATAGTTACACCTAGACCATCCAACATCCATTCTGGCAGAGTTTCATTTAAGACGAAATGATTGTGATATACATTGATTCCAGTATCGATTGGAGCAACTATACTGTACGCATTGGCAGTTTGTTCGTCAATAATTTCTACTTCATCGGGGTCATTAGTATGTATACAACCCACAAGTGCTGAGGATAGCAGCACCAATGAAACAACGGCCCAGGGTGCAACCCTCATGACTCATCGGCTAAGGCGAATATGTTTGAGGTTGATGTATAGTTGACAAAGTCAAAATTTACTTCAATCTAAGAGTTTCAAGGTTTGCCGGAGCATAGGTTTGTACTCTAAATTCGTCTCTAAGTCCTTGACGGAATGCATTACAAGTTTTAGCGTCGCCATGATGGCAAATTATTTTCCTAGGCGTAGGATTCAATGCTTTCACGTAATCCATTAATTGTCGCCTGTCAGAGTGCCCACTGAATCCATCAATTGTTACAACATTACAGGCAACAGGGACCATGTGGGTTTGTCCCTTGTCCATCAGAGGCACCTCTGCATGGCCTTGTTGTAGTCTGCGTCCAAGAGTTCCAGAGGCTTGATATCCAACAAAACATAGTGTGTTATTTGTTTCAGGAGCCCAGTGCTTGAAATATTCAATTATGGGTCCTCCGGTCATCATTCCTGAAGTCGCCAAAACGATACATGGAGATGGATCGTAAAGTAATGATTCTCTTTGTTCTCTACTATCTACCTGCTTGAACCAACTTGAATTGAATGGATTTTCTTCACCTCCCTTCAATACCTTACTACGTAAATCACGATTTAGGAAATCCGGATGGCTAGCGTGAATTGCGGTTGCCTCTGCAATCATTCCATCCAACCAAACGGTTACCGGTTTAACCTCGCCGGATTTGAACAATTGATCTATCGCAATCATCACCTCTTGCGAACGTCCTACTGCGAATACTGGACAGAATATTTTACCTCCCCTCGAGAGAGCTAATTTTACCAAATCTTGCAATTCCTGCGTAGCGTCTGCTCGATTTGGTTGGAAATCTTGCGCGCCGCCGTATGTTGATTCGATAACTAAGGTCTCGACCTTTTGGAACCTTACTGTTGCAGCATCAAATAACCATGATCTTTCGTATTTGATGTCACCCGAGAAGAGCAATCTATGTTCAGAATTTCCTTCTCCAATCTGCATGTAAACACTAGATGAACCAAGGATATGTCCTGCGTTTTCGAGAGTGATTTTTACATCCGGAGCAATATCCGTCTTATCGCCCCAGCGAATGTCTACAACGTGTTTGATACATTCTTGTATATCCGCCTTTGAATAAGGTGGATCAGCGCCTTCTGCTTGGGAGACTTTGATGTAATCCATCTGCAATAATGTCATCAAATCTCTAGTTGGGGGTGTGCAATATACAGGCCCTCGATATCCATACCGAAATAGAACAGGAAGCATGGCTATGTGATCAACATGAGCGTGGGTTAGTACGATTGCATCTAGATTATCCAAAGGAAGTAATTCTGGTGCATTGAAGTATGGCTGAACTTCACTACGATTCATCGTTGGCTTAGCACCACAATCAACGAGAATTCGTGATTCATTTGTTGTAACTAAATGCATTGCTCGGCCAACTTCTCGATATGAACCTAAAGCGGTCAGTCTAACCCATGGTTCCCCAGCTCTTTTTGGACGATAAATTCGAGTACCAAATTTCCTCAATAGAGATTTTCTTTCATCGGCCAATTCTTTTCGATATCTGCGGATATCATGTTGAGTTCGGCTCTCAAAGGCCGGAGCGCGTTCTACCGATATTAACCAGCCAATTTCATCTCTAAGATTTTTGATATTGATTCCCTTAGGGCCTACAGCAGAAGCAGGATCGTCACATTCCAGAGTAACTTCGGATAATGCAGGATCGAGCCAAACATTCCGCACCTCAGCCTCAGGTGGAATGATTTCGTTTACCTTTTGCCGTACTGTATCTTCATCGGCGAGAATATCAGGATGCGGTCTTACAATTACCCTACGCTTGACATTTTTTGCAATTTTCACGGTTAATGATTGACCTGCGCCCCCGAAGGCTTCTGGCTGCTTTGTAATAATCGCAATCGAACCTGCCTCTACATCTACATCATAGTCGATGTTTTCAGGCACTAACTTGGATACCCTTTGCTTTACTTCTGTCAATGTTAATCTCATTATTCACACCTCAATTGAGGAACTCCACCCTCTACCAAAAACCTCGAAATGAGGTTGTAAGGCTTAATGCCGTGGAGATTGTTTACAATTTGGAAAGTAGGTCTGAGACCTCTTTCTCTGTTAGCTGTTGGTAGCCTGCATCTTTTGTAATTACTGCAAGATCCATGCCATTTCCGCTTGCTGCATCTCTTTGTGCCGATGCCAGGAGTGCCTTTGCGGCTACCTTTAGTGCTTGATTCTGATTCATACCATCCTTGTACTGGTCTTCTAGGACACCGTACATGAATGGACTTCCTGAACCGGTGGCGCAGTAGACGTCTGGAATTGAGCCACCTGCTGAGTCTATCGAATACACACTCGGACCATCTTCATCGGTTCCAACAATCAATAGTTGAACATAGTGTGGCCTACCCACTAGTATGTTTGCGGTTAATGTAGCAGCACCTCGGACAGTCATTGGAGCGTTACGCTTCAGTTCGTATAGCCTCAATTCTGCTGCTAGGGTTCGTGAAAGTGATTGGGCATGTCCTACAAGGCCTGCAGTGGTGAGGGCGACGTTGTTTGAAATTTTGAACAACTTCTTGACGCTCTTGTTTGCAATAAAGTGCCCCATAGTTGCTCTATGGTCTGCTCCGACTACAACACCTCCGTCGAATGTTATGCCAACAGTGCTGGTTCCGGTCTTGACGGCGTCTGCTTCTGCATTCATCTGATTTCACCGCACGGAGAGTTCCCTGCGGATTGCACTCAAATCCGGCCCCTTATCAATCCGACGGGGTGTTAGTGAGGGAATGTGCTCAAACTTGTAATTAGGCTTCGAGCCAAAATGTCTCTTTGAACATAGGTGATTAATTGGGCATTTCCATCCAACATTAACCGTATTACTCAAAGAGCCTACCACTCCGGAATGAATTATGGCGAAGCCTACTAGGTCCGAACCCAAATGGATCGAGATGCCTAGTTTACCTTCTCAGTCTCGCGACTTTTCATTAGACCCAGGTCAAGATTACCATGACTTGGGTGAGCTATACGCAGATGCGCCAGTGGCTAGAGGAATGGGCGATGTTATTGTCCACAGGGCAATTTTAGATGATATTACAGGAATCCCTAAGCTACTAGATTGGTTATCAGATGGTGATATCGTAATTTTAGAAATGTCGCGCTTAATCACAGTTGAAACCGAATTAAGAATTGCAGTAGATAGAATTCAATCTTTCGTAGAAACCGACTTATCGGGAGAAGTGATTAGATTGGGCACCTCAAGATTGTTACTCTTGCCATCAACATTTGCTATATCCGAGGAGCAAAATACTGCTTACTGAGGTGTGAATTTGGAAAGCTCTCTTGAATATCCTTGTCCAATTTGTAATTCACAGAATGGATTAATTCTAAACGTTCACACCTCAGAAATACCATACTTTGGCGAACACACAGAGATGACAATCATTTGCAATGAGTGCGGTTGGAGGCACACCGATTTTATACCCTCGGAAGGAAAGAAGCCAAGTGTCTGGTCACTGGTTATCGACAATTCAGATTTAATGACTACCAGAGTGGTTAGATCTTCATCATGCACAGTGAGAATTGTCGAATTGGGCTTGGAAGTAGAACCCGGTGACAATGCAACAGGGTATATTTCCAATGTAGAAGGAGTGCTAAATCGATTTTCCGATGCTATCTCAATGATACAACGTGGTGCAATACGAGATGGTGAAGAAGGAAAAGAAAAAGTTGAATCCTGTCAAGAATTAATTGATAGAATATCAAGAGTCAAGAAGGGGGAAGAGCCTGTTGAATTATTGTTATTAGATCCGAATGGTCATTCTCAAATCTTGCATGAATCGGCTACATCAACAGAGTTGTCCGAAGAGGAAATCGCAGCCTTAGCAACAGGCCCTCAGATACCCATTTTCGATTCAAGCGACTTTGAAGAATAGCCCCTTATTTCGCGTCAGGCGCTAGGAATTCCTCAAGGCGCCCTTCCCACATATCTCTCTTATCGGCTAATTCAGAAAGCCATTCGCTTGCTCTATCGATACAAATCTGCTTCATTTCTCCAGCCAATAGTTTTCCAGATTCGTATTCTCTGGCAATCCTTGTTAATTCAGAGTCGTCCTGTTCAAAGAAGAACTGTAAATATTGGAATGCAACATCCTTGGAACAATCGCCACCGAGTCTTCTATGTTCCTCTACAGTTGGTTGACCCCCACTAAATGCCCGCTTTACCTTCTTACTCATCTCATCGTGAGTATCATCCATGAAAATTGTAGTTTGTGGCTTAGAGGATGACATCTTATCTCCAGTCAGCCCTATTGCAAACCGGTGGTAGGTAGAGCTTGGAGGCATTAGCCCCATCCCACCCATCTCACGTTCGAGTCGAAGTACACACATTCGGACTTGAGCTACATCGGAGGTATTTGCGCCAGGAATGTCTAATGTCCCATGTTTTGGATTTGAAATTAAATCAGAGTAACCCATTGGGGCTAATGACCCCTTTAGTCTCTCAAAAATTGACTCCCTTACCTGTCTATCCACTCTACCATTTGGCGATACTCCGAAGGCTTCTGAGTTACTATCCTGAACTGATAGAGAAACCGTCAAACCTCCGGCTTTTCTTGGTTTAACGTTAAACCAATGGGTTTTGCCTGCAATACCTCTAGTCAGTCGTAAATGAGGGTCTTGGTCAACTCCAACTGGAACTACGATAGGTCGTAATCCACCAAATTCTTCCAATTGCGGGTGAATAATATCTCCAACCTGAACCAAAGGTGCTTGCACATGTGCTAGATTAGTGTCACCTTTGAAGCCATAAATCGCTTCAAATTCAGAAAGATTTGTTCTTCGCCCCAAAGAAAATGCAAGTCTCTGAACTTCGGGTCTACCACTTTGAAAATACACATTGGTAGTTTTTGGGTCAAGACCGAGCGCAGCGTAATTGTGGACATATTCCTTTAGAGCGGTTTTTCTGCCTTCTTCAAGGCTGGTTCCTCTAGTAGCTAACGCTTCAAGGTCGGCTACTGTTACAGTGATATCAGCACCTTGTTCCTGAAACCATCTCACTTGCTCGATAACCATTGAATGACCTAGGTGCATCCTCCCGCTGGGCATGAGACCTGTCAATACACCAAACGGGTCCGAGCGCTCCATGCATCCAGTGACAACATCGAGATCTCTATGTGCGAAAATAATCCCCCTACGATGTAGCATACTTGGATTAGGAACTTGAGTTAGATCTAGACTCTCTAAGCCGAATTGGTCACGTATCCGAGCATAATCTGTAGATTGCTCCGAGGACCAAGGATCGATGCGACCGGCGTTTCCCACACCCATACGAGAATACACTCCTCAATCAACTAATCGCCCCAATAATGGAACAAACACTCAACTGCAATCAGTCAAGAACTAAACCGGCCTGGGGTAATTATGGCCGTCGTGCATTGTTTGGGAACAGGATTAGTCGGTGCGTGGGTTGCAAAACGTCTAGCAACACTTGGACATGAGGTTCACGCCTATGATATTCAACCACATAGAGTCATGGGGGTTGATGGCATTACTGTGCATACAGGAGACGTATTGGACAATTTGATGTCAATGAGCAGGAATGGCCAAGTTGACATAGTTGTGAATATGCTACCGGGCGATATAGGACATATGGCAACAACCAATCTCGCTGAAAGTCGATATCGCGTGGTAGATTTAAGTTTCAGCAAACATACACCGGATAGGGATAATCAAAAGGCCCAAGATTACGGTGCCAGAATCCTTTGGGATGTAGGTATAGCACCTGGTTTATCCAATATGTTGCTAGCCTATGCAGATAGAAAATTTGGACCTTTGGAGAAAGCTGAAATTTGGGTAGGTGGCAACCCTACCGGACCATATGGTGAATGGAAGTATATGGCTCCATTTTCCCCTATTGATGTAATCGCAGAATATACTAGACCCGCGAGGGTAATTCGTCAGGGAGAAGAGGTTACTCTTCCTGCCTTAACTCAACGCCATATGGTCGATACTGGAGAACATGGCGAAATGGAGGCCTTTCTTACGGATGGATTACGTTCTGTTCTGAAATCAATTCCAGCAGTAGAAATGTCCGAATTTACTGTTCGATGGCCCGGCCATATCCAGAAATTTATAGACGAAAAAGAATCAGGGGGACTGAATGAAGAGGAATTAATTTGGGAATGGAGTTATGATCATAAAATTCCTGAATTTACTTGGATGAAGGTTAGAACCGAGTCAAGGAATGGAGAGGTTTTGGAGTGGGAAGTTGAGGACCATGGAGGAGATGATGGTCATTCCATGGCCCGAGCGACCGGAATGGTGACAGCATGTTGTGTAGAAGCTTGGTTGGAAGACCCGGATATGTTACCGGTAGGGGTACATGCACCAGAATCATTGGGTAACGATATCATTGCGAAAATTATCCAGACTATGAAATTGAATAATATACGTATAGATGGCCCGGAAATTGCTTAATTAATTAGACAATTGTCAATTATGAACATCCCTTGAAATTACAAATTTTACAGCGATTGGAGTGGCGATTAATATCCCGATAGCCAACACGGGTAGCCTCCAATCCATTTGCAATGCTGCAGGCCTCTCTATTAACCAAGTGAATCGAAGTGGTGAATTATGAAAATCAGAAGTCCAATCGTGTAGGTTTGTTACGTGGTGGCCGACTATACTTACAGAATGGTGTAATCCATTGAAAGTGACCTGCGGAGTATGCGAAATTGAAACTTCTTCGGATTCAAAGAAGAATTCGACAACAACTCCTGGTTCTGCTGTAACATATGCACCTCCATCTACTGGCCGTATACCTGTTATCAGATGCTTTTGAGCCGCAGGTATAACTAACGCCTCTTCGCCATCAAATTGTATACTTGTGGGAGGTTCTGACCATTCGAATAAGGCCGTACCCGGGACTGCCCAAAAAGAATCGGACAATGTGGAAATTCTGTATGTCTTTACTTGTGGATCTGAGGTCAAAATTCTGTCATATGACTCTCCAGATATTTTGTGCCCATGCCACTCCCCCCAAGTGGTAAACCAAACCTCTTGAGATTTGAGCAAGGAAATAGCATCTTTATCCTCTCTGATATTGATATCGTGCCATCTAGCAATCCAATAAATGCTGACTAGGCTATCTCGTTCAGCGTTTTCTAAGGCCGACAAATTAGCTTGGCCTTTTTCAAGACTGGTTAATCGTTCTACAACATTTAGTCCATGACCATCGCCTTCAATTCTATCGCCAATAATTGAAAAACCAGCCCCAGAAATTGCACTAGCGATTTCTTCAGTCACTGCACCGTTTGGATGGCCGAAGGAAATCGGTTGAGAGCCCCAACGTGATGCGTCGGTGAATCGATTTAGGTAATCTCTACACTCTTCAATGACCCAAGACTCCTCTCTAACATCTACTCCTTCAAACCCATGACAGCCAAATTCATCTCCGAGTTCAAGCCTTTCTGGACCAATGATATTTCTGAGCCAATTATCATCTTCCCATTCAGCAACAACTGCGGGTGCAGTCATTGGTAGCAAAATTATGCAACACATAGCTAGACAGAGTACTCTAGGTATGCCCACAATAGCGGGGGGTAGTATGTATCAGAAGAAGTCATCGCACTTACGCAAAGCAATAATGCAGAGCAGTAGTCGGAGGAACGATGCCCGGCTTGTCCGCTGATTCTTTGGAAACGGTGGCGAAATTGACCGGGCTAGAGGGCACGGGAGAATCCCATTCAACTCCAATGTTTTACAAAGGTTTGATTGAATTATCACCATCATTAGTTAGAACGATAACTAATGTAAGTTACAATGGAGTAAATAGAATCCCAAAAAATGGACCCGCCATACTAGTTGGTAACCATACATCGCACATCGATCCAATTGTCAAAATAATGGGTGCTAAAAGACCTGTACATTATCTTGCAAAAGCAGAACATTTCGAAGACAAAAAATTCCAGAAACTGATGACTTCCACTGGACAGATTGAAACATTTCGAGAATCAGGGGGGGTGGAAGCATTAGCAAGTGCTGTGGACGTTCTTTCGGGAGGGAATGTCATGGGTATATTCCCCGAAGGAACTCGCTCCAGATCAGATAAACCACCTTACCTTTCTAGAGGTAAGACTGGCGTTGCTCGATTAGCTGCTAGGTTTCCAGAAGTACCAGTTGTACCAATGGCAATTATTGGTGCAAGAAAATTCATGGCACCAGGTTCTGCTGTGGTCAATCCATTGGCGAAAGTGCAAGTCAATGTCGATAACCCAATCACCTTTGGAGAGTGGTTAGGGGATGAATCCGGAGGGAATATGTCCGATGAAGACATTTCCAAGATTGCTGATTTAGACGAGCATGGCCAAAGGTCGATAATGAAATCACATTACAGAAGATTCACAGATCAATTAATTGAAAATTTGAGAGTATTGGGGGCACCCTAATCCAAATTTTTGGGGCCAAAATTTGAGTCAAGATATCCGCATCCTTCATGGACTTCGGCGGTTCTGTAGGTTTAGTTGACATGGAGCAATACCTAGCATTCCTCGAACGAATCCTTGACGAAGGAATAGAGAAATCTGATCGTACAGGCACCGGAACAATTTCAGTTTTCGGCCACCAAATGCGATTTGACTTATCCGAATCTTTTCCAGCCGTGACCACAAAAAAACTTCATTGGCCTAGTATAATCCATGAATTATTGTGGTTTTTATCTGGAGATACTAACGTTGCCTATCTACAGGAAAATAACGTCCGGATATGGAACGAATGGGCCGACGAAGATGGTGACCTTGGGCCTGTTTATGGAAAACAATGGAGAAAATGGGAGACTAATGATGGCAGGGTCGTAGACCAAATTGAAAACGCCATTGAAATGATAAAACAGAATCCAAATTCACGAAGAATTATTGTTTCGGCTTGGAATGTTGGAGAATTGGAAGATATGGCGTTAATGCCTTGCCATGCTTTTTTCCAATTCTATGTCAACGAAGGAAAATTGTCCTGCCAATTATACCAAAGAAGCGCCGATGCTTTTCTTGGAGTCCCATTCAATATTTCATCATACAGTCTACTAACCTGTATGATGGCTCAGGTATGCGGATTGAAACCCGGTGAATTTGTCTGGACTGGAGGGGATTGTCATTTGTACCTAAACCACATAGAACAAGCCCAGGAACAAATTTCTAGGAAACCACTTCCATTGCCTAAACTCAAGTTAGATGAGACCATCTCAGAAATAGATGAATTTACTGCAGAGAGTATTGAAATTCTGAATTATGAGCATCACCCACATATTTCGGCACCAATTTCTGTTTGAGGTAATAATATGCGTATGTCGATGATTGTTGCTATGGATGAAGAGGGATGTATTGGAAGGGGAGAGGGACTTCCATGGCGTTTAGCTTCGGACATGGCTCGATTCAAACAATTGACTGAAGGAGATGGGTTTAACGCGGTAATTATGGGGAGAAAAACTTGGGATTCACTTCCCGAAGCATATCGACCATTACCCGAGCGATTAAACATCGTAATGTCAAGAGACACCGGATGGGAAGCAGATGGGGCAGAGACCGCTCTATACATCGGCCGAGCCATAGAAATCGCCTATGCAGATGGTTGCGATGAATGCTGGATTATTGGAGGGGCTCAGATTTACCAAATGTTTCTTGATCGTGTAGAAGAAATTCATCTTACAACGGTCCAAACCAATAATAGTGGCGACGTGAAATTCCCAGAATGGAATCGTGCTGAATGGTCTGAGGAACTTATCGAAAAATTGCAATCAGACTCCAATAACGAATACGACACTACATATTCCATCTGGACTAGGCGATAACATGAATTTTCGCGACTTGTTCGCAATCTTAGGCGGTTCATTCTTCGTTTATGTAGGAGTATTGCATTTCACGGATACCGAATGGTTCGAACCAATTGTGCCACCAATCCTTGGTTCAGCCGAATTTTGGGTAATTGCTAGTGGTGTAGTTGAAATTTTAGTTGGCGTCATGCTGATTATCCCCTCGATTAGATGGATAGGAGGATTTGCGAGCGCTACTTTGTTGATTTGCCTATACCCAGCAAATCTGTACATGTGGGTTAATTCTGTCGAATTGGGAGATGGGGCGTCATTATCTCAGACTGGAAATCTGGTGAGGCTTGTATTGCAATTAGGTGGGATTTGGATTAGCCTCTGGATTGCAGAATATGAAATTGAAATGTCGACAAAAAATTTGTATTAATCAATATTTCAAAACTGCTAGGTTAATCTTAATCTGCTTCTCAATGTGTCGATAACAAACGCTTAGTAATTCTATGGTTCGGTACAATTCATTCCCCTTCGTATTCCGTAACCCTAATGCCTAGATTACCTCGTCGGGCCTTTCTTTGCATTATTTTGTCCATTTTGCTGTGGAATTCGGATTCTAAATCAATGTGCATTGCAAGAGAGTGACCAAGTATCAAAATCAACAAATCCGCTAATTCTTCAGATGCTTCTTCCTTTGGCTTTCCTTTAGTTATCGCCGCTGCAAACTCGCCTAATTCCTCAACGGTTAGAGCCACACGATACCCCATATCATGTCCATTATTCTCAGGGTTAGCGAAATCGTGTTTACTATGGAAAGCGGCAACCCTAGCCATCATGGTAGCCCAAGAGCCATCGGGCTTAGAATTCCATTCAACTTCCTTCCAATCATCTACAGTCAACAGTCGGGTCATACATCGCCCAGTAATTGGAGAACCATCAAACTGTCTAATGTTCTAGAATCTACCACCTGGTGGATTTCTAGGATAATCAGAACCCGCAGGAAGAACATACGATAAGCCAACAAGAGATAGAATAATTGACGAGAATAATACGGCAGAAAATATTCTCATTCTTGAATTTGCTTCATTTTGAAGTTCGGCACATAATTCTGCATCGGGTTGAGGGTTGTTATTTGGCAGACATTCCCTCTCATACTCCTTGTCTTTTTGATCCCACCAATCCATTCTATCCAATGCTTCGATGAATAGGAAAACAGAGACTAAAAGTAGGATTAAGCCCAATCTCTGGCCTTGCAATTTTATCCCTCAATAATTAGCTTGCAAGGCTTCGATACAATCTCTCACACGAGCACGTAGGGTTGCTGCCTTAGCATCAACTGCATGATGGTCGATTTCTGCTGAAGGGTCACCGGGAGTTCTTCCCGCCGCCCAATTTGATGAACATGATATCGCCACATGAGGGATTCCTGTTTCAGCGATCAAACGTGACTCAGGGCCAAGGGTCATCCCAACTACATCAGCACCCAAACGAACAAGTGCATCAATTTCAGAAGGCGATTCAAATTGAGGGCCAATACACTGCGCAACTACTAGACTACTTGGAGTGTGTTCTTGAGTTTCTGATAAGGTAGATGAACAAATTTTACTGGCTTTTTTATCAAACATAGAGGTTCTATCCGCATGGATAG
>WTHI01000122.1:0-39861 GCA_011523185.1 Methanobacteriota archaeon | reverse complement strand
GAACAAATTTTACTGGCTTTTTTATCAAACATAGAGGTTCTATCCGCATGGATAGCATCGTCATCATGGAAAGTCCATGGACGGATTGCTAAATCCAATACATCACCGGCCACACCAATCATACCCGGAGGTAAATCTTCAATCATCGTACCTACAGAATTAACACTGAGAATTAAATCTGGAGAGAAGGACTTGGCTGCATGAATATTCGCCCTGTGTTCTATTTCATGAGGTGGTGTTCTCGCATCCCCTTCACGATGATGTCTGTCGATTAGGAGAACCTCCCCTAATTCAGTTTCAACCAATATTGTTGGAACCTCTCCCCAGTTTGATTCTACTCGAATTTCAGTGTTTTTTCTTGAACTATCGGACATCTCATTAGCAATATCAGACATTCCTGTTCCACTAATTACGGCTATCCGCACCAAATGCTCACCTCGGTTTGGAATGGGCTTGGCCGCCCATATTTACCTCACTCTTGCAGACGGGAAATCAAATCTGCTTTCTTTCCTGAGACTGGTTTTCCAGCTTCCTTTAGAAGTTCCTTCAGTTCTGAAACCGTCATTGTTTCGTAATCAATCTCGGATTCATCGGATGATTCAGCATCCTCCTCTTTGGAATCTTCAGCACCTTCCTCTTCCACTTCCTCGGATGCTTCTTCTTGCTCTTCGTCTGAATCAGTCTCTCCAACCTCAGAAAGATCTGCAGATGCTTCTGCTGCTGCTAAAACATCGACTTCCTCTACTTCAGCGGCTGCAGCGGCGGCCTTCTCCTCAGCATGTATTTCATCCAAGGTAGGACCATCTTCTACAACTACTCCGCTTTGTAATAACTGACTGCGTCTAATCATAACTGTTCTAACGGGAGTGACCTTGGAAACTGATTCTTTGATTGCTGCTTCCATGGTACCATCCAGTAGCGCTTTTTGCAATTGAATCCAAGTTGAACTGGCACCCATAGTCAGGATTGTTTCTCTAGCACTAGCCCTCATTGCAGATTTTTGACTGGATTTTACACGAGATCTTGAAATTAGTAGAGGCTTGAATCTGACGTAATATCCATCCTCGGTGACAACATCTACTGTGTCGTCAACCTTGCCACGATGACGGCGGATTTGACGGCGAATGTGGTCTTTTAGCACGTTGTGTCCGACAAATTCAGTAAGCGCATCTCCACCGACAGATTCTGTTATTCGGAAAACTACCTGAACGTGCATCTTTGAAAAGTCGCCATCTAACTCATTTTGCATGATGTCGTATGTTCGACCAATTAGTTGTTCGGAGTCCTCTGCGAGGGTCTCTCCAATTACTCTGAATGACCAAGGATTACGAGGTGCTCGAATTGTGAACCAGCGCTTTGCCTTCCACTTGTCTCTCTGCTTGCGTGCCGCTGCCCTTGCTTTTGCGCCCTTTGCCATGAGAAACACCTCGTATCGGGGGCTACCCCGTATGCGAGCCGTGCGACCTGCCTCCAGTATTTGAATGAAAGCCCTAGAGTACCGTCAACAGACAAGGGCGCAGCGTGGTCTTCAAGGAGTGATTGCTCCTGCCATTATCAATGAGTCTGCATAGCGTATACTGGAGAATACACTGTAGCGCTGTGGACGATCTTGAAATTATTGAGTCGGCGATGACTCAACTATCCCCGGTGAATACAGAGATTACTAGAGAGAAATCCAAATCCTATCATGGTGCTCCGCAAATAATTCTAGCAATGAAAATAAATAACAAAAAAGCAGCAAAACAAAGCCTTCAGTCACTAGGCAAAGATGTCTTAAATCAGTTAGTTAGTAATGGCCTCGATTCTTATATTGATGATGATAAAATATTCCATGTTCGCCTCTCATTATCTTCCTTAGTGAATGGAGACATTCTATTAGCTGAGGGCTCGGAATGGAAATCTGCAGTCAAAGGTCAGTACAAAATTGAGGCTTATCCAGGTCAAAAACCCAGTGAAGTATTGTTAGATCTAATATCAAAATACGAATGATTTCTTTTCACAATAAATTACTGTGAAAAATTACAAAATCATTACAAGAATTCTTATGCACCTTCTCAGACGACCAATCAAGTGATAGCATGACCCACGTAGTAACAAGCGCCTGTGTAGGGCACAAGTACCAAGATTGTGTAGCAGTATGCCCAGTTGAAGCTTTCAAAGAAGCAGACACCTACTTGGTCATTGATCCAGATGAATGCATCGATTGTGCTGCCTGTGTTGCCGAATGTCCTGTCGAAGCAATTTTCGCAGACACCGATGTACCAGATGAAGAAATGGAATGGATCGAGCGTAACGAGACTGAAAGTCTAGAATTAGAAATAGCAACTGGAGATTCACCAGTACTAGCAGACTGATGATTAACCCTTAGTGAACTTAAACATAGATTCATGAATAGAAGTCGAGAGGCTTGACTATGACTCAGAGGGTTGACTTGGGGCAAATGCGCCACGGTACAGAGTTGTTGAAGCGGGGCTTCGCCAAGATGCAAGAAGGCGGAGTCATCATGGATGTCGTCAACGCCGAAGAAGCACACATCGCAGAAGATGCTGGTGCTGTCTCAGTAATGGCCCTGGAGAGAGTTCCTGCAGACATCCGATCCAGTGGAGGAGTCGCTCGAATGAGCCATCCTGATATGATAAAGGAAATTATCGAAACCACCTCGATACCAGTAATGGCAAAGGCAAGAATTGGTCACGATGAGGAAGCAAGAGTGCTGGAAGCACTAGGCGCAGATATGATCGATGAATCTGAGGTTTTAACTCCGGCAGATCCCTTCTTTCACATAGCAAAAAACAACTATACCGTACCATTTGTTTGTGGTTGTACAAACCTAGGAGAGGCGGTAAGAAGAGTCGCAGAAGGGGCGGCGATGATGCGTACCAAAGGTGAAGCTGGAACCGGAAATGTAGTCAGCGCAGTGCAACATTCTAGATTAGTAGAAAATGAAATCGCTCATGCACAATCTGTTGGAGAAGAAGGTCGCAGTGAAATGGTTGACATAATTATGCAAGGATTTCAAAGAATTAACAAAGTCTCCTCCTTTAATTTAGATCCCGATTCCACGCCATTTGGTTCAATGAAAGAGGTTCGAGCAGAAGTGTCCACCGTACTAGAAGACGTGGCCAGACTTGGTAGATTACCTGTAGTAACATTCTCAGCAGGAGGAATATCAACCCCAGCAGATGCAGCCCTTATGATGAAGCATGGTATGGATGGAATATTTGTTGGTTCTGGAATCTTCAAGAGTTCCGACCCAATACAGACAGCCGAAGCTATAGTGCTTGCAACCCATCACTTCGAGGACCCTTCAGTAGTCGCCGAGGCTAGTGCAATGATTGGTGAACCAATGCCGGGTTTAGAAATCGAAACGCTAGATGTTCGAATGGAAGAGAGAGGCTGGTAAACTCACAATTTTCCACGAGTTGTCCCTAATTTTCGCTTCTTGGACTTTCTTGGCTTTGACGCCCGGGGTTCAGACTCTTCTTCAACTCCTGTACCGCCGAGAGTCAATGAGCCACTTTCTAGTAACATCTCTTCTAATGACCCAGCTAGTTCTTCGCTTTCTGAAGGCGATCTTATCGCATCTCTAACTGATTGATTGTGGTCTCGTATAGTCTTCTCCCGTTCTTCTCGAGCGGCTTTTATTGAGTCACGGATTTCATTTACTTGGTCAAGCAGTGCTTTCATTTCAGTATGGACTTCATCAGCCGCTGCTTTTGCTTCAACAAATACGTTGTGAAGCCTATCACCCTCAGCCCTTAGGAAGTCTCTTTCCTCAAATAGTGGCTTAATTTCCTCCCATATTTCATCACCTTGCTTATGGCAATCTACCATTGCTTGGTGTTCTGAATCAGCCTCTGCCTTTAGACGATTAATCGATTCATCCATATCCCCAAGATCTATTGTAATGGACTCATGTTCCTTTACCGCAGGAAGTAATTCATTTCGCTTACCAATGAGTTTCTTTAGTTCCTTCAGTAGTTTATTTTCATCTTCCAATTTCAGTCTGCCATCAGTTTCTAGGCGCCTCTCAATCTTGTCAATTTGTCCTTCGGTTTCTGACAATTCAATAACTACTGATTTAGAACCTCTTTCGTCATCCCTACGACCACGTTTTTTCGAAATTATCTCTCTGATATGACCCTGGATTTCGTCTCTTCTAGCCTTGTGAATTCTTGCCTGGTCCCTAATTTCTTTTTGTTTGGCCTTCATTTCGTCAATAGATTCGCGTAAACCTTTGGCTTGTTCTTGAACAGCATTCCGCGAATCGGCTGCTCGACGAGCGTTCTCATTGTGACTATTGCGATTATCTCGCATCCGCCTTACTTTAGTCTCCATAGCGTGCAGACGACTCCTGAGGTCATCGTCAGGGTTGGTAGTCTCGTCAGACACGGCCGGGCCACGAGCGTTTGCCTCTTGAATCAACCCGATGTATGGTCAGAGGCCTAGAACTGAACCAACGAATGGTAGAAGCGGCGATAGAATTGCAATAATAGCACCCAGGATAAACAACGCTCCTGTTGTCATTCTAAGTCTAGTAAACAGGTCGTTGCGAATCTGAACCGTTAGCACACGACCAGATATTAGATTGCCATCCAAATCCTCTAGACGAATTGTAACTGTAGACTCACCGGTGCTAGATGGTAACAAACTCTGCCAAATAATCCTAGTAGAGTTTAGGAGGTTGGGGAGTGTGTCGGTAATTTTCGGAGAAATTATTCCATCGAAAGAAATCGATTTATGTGGCTCTACCTTAAGTCGATATTCACAATCATTTGGTCTAAAATCAGGGGTTTGAACCCTTAGTATGAGGTCTTGTATTTCATCGGTTTGATTGAGAATAAATGCGAATAAATTCGCAGGGCCAACAACTAAGTTTTCCATATCCACATCAAACCATACATCACCAGATTTTCCGTTCTGATGCCTCATGTGTAAACGATCGTGAAGGCGGAAAAATGGTGCGCAATCAAGCATTGCTCTCGATAATAATCGATCCCAGGTTTCTTGACCTAATTCTGGATGCTCAAATAAGCCATCAATTGAATCGGAGTCAATCATCGATGCCAGTGCAAGTCTAAATTGATTCTCATCTATCACAGACCTCCTCCTAAGATGCAATAAATGTAGCAATGTCTCTTGCAATTCTGTCATAGATTTACCAGGTTTAATTTCTGATTCAACTGTCCGCAAATATTCGGATATCCTAACAGCCAATAGTGGATCGATATGGGCTTTAATTACGTCAGAAAACGGATATCGGAGTAAAGCCGGATGGATAGGAGGGGAGAAGGCGCTCAACATCCCCCATGGCTCATTAGCATTGAAGCGTGATTTATTTGATACCAAAAAGGTCCCATGGCCAGCTAATAAAGTCCCAGTTGAAAGCGCAACTAACCTTGGAGAAAGGTCTCCGTCAGGTGCCAACCAAAGGGCAATTCCAAGAAATAGTATTGCTAGAAGAAGGAAACTTATTGTGGCCCCCAACTGCCTTCTAGAACCATTAATTGTTGCACGCATTTCTGCATATCCGTGAGAGCTTTTGAACGTCAATCCGGCAGTTGTCAAGGATTCAGCCTCATGCTGAAAAATTCTTCTAGTTACTGTCAATAATCTGAATAATAAGAGTAAGAGAGCAATATTTGCAACTAAAATGAATAAAGAAAGGAAATGGATTCCAAGGTGCATCTCAACAGGAGCGATTTCTTGCATATGGTCCACCCACCATTGTGGTGTGGTATTTCTGTAAGAATGAGCAAGGCCGAAATTTACCACTACAATCAATGGTAAGAAGAGGACAAATCGGATTCCGCCACTAATCAGAAGTCTGTCTATTCGTAGTAGAGTTCTTTCTTGATTCCTTAAACTATCAACATTTGAAAACATTATTTTTTCAGAATTATCTTCCTCAACAACCTGAACTTGTGTCATATTATCCTGGTGAGACAATGACTCATCCTCTAGAACTTCTGATGCTAATGAGCTCAGAGCATCTTCCAGATTTGGGACCTCTTCATCCTGCAAGTTCTAGCCCTCCAATCTAACTAAAATACGCTTGGCCAAATCTTCGGAAAATAAGTATGGGGAGCCTGAGACATTTATTGAGGAATGTGTTTTGGTAACGGGGACGCCGATGGATATGTTTTGATTTTCTAGAGTTTTGATATCTTGACCAGTTAGAGCGATTAATTCAACTACACCGCTACTACCTTCCGGCATATTGGATATTGGCAATAATGGGGATATTATGTCTGGTTCAAATTGCCTGGAAATTTGAGGGACTTTCTCACCCAGATGATTGTACTCTGGATAACCCAATAACTTGTCTATAGACGCCTCTAATTCATCATTAACCGCATGTTCCATTTCACATGCTATGGAATTAACATCTCCTTCAAATCCAATGACATCTGTTAGTAATAATTCAAGAAGTAATTGTCGTCGCTTAATCTTGCCAGCGATAGCAAAGCCTTCTGCTGTTAATCTTGAACCCTTGTAAGGAATATACGTCACCAAATCCCGGCCAGCCAGTCTTTGAATCATCTCTGTTGTTGAAGCATCACTAACTCCCATAGAATCGGCCAACATTGACGTTTTCACAATCGCAGAGGGTTGTTCAGAATGTATCTCAAACATCCTCTTGAGATACATTTCCTCAAAATCGCTTAGTTCGTTCATGAGAAAACCTCGGTTATGGCTCCCCAACCTCTGCTAAGAATTCGGAACGGCAGGCAGGACACCTGGCCTTTACTGGACGTCTGCTAATTGGAATTTTTAGAGTTTGATCGCAACTAGGGCAAGATAGCAAATCATCCACTGAGCGAGCAGATATCTCTTGGAGAGTGGGAGGGGGGAGAGAATCAGTCTGGGTCTCAATGATTTCTTCTTGTAAAATTTTGTCATCATCTTCTGATTCAATCGATTCGACCATGAATCGAGCGGTACAAGCAGGACATTTCACGGCACCAGAATGGCTGTTCGGAATGTGTAGACGTTGGTCGCATTCGGGACACGGTATCTCTCTTTTTTCTACAGCTGCAGACTTTTTCTTTTCCCCTCTGGCTTCCCTTAGTCGATTAAATCTTGATTTTCCTGTGTCCTCTACGCTTTCCGATACTGTTCGATATAGAACTAAAATGAACATTACAAGAACTAAACCTGTGACTGTTCCATAAATTGCGGCCACCAAATCAAACGGCAATTCTGCCTCTGCATTATTGTCGGAAAATGTTTCTATCTCCAAAAGAAGGCTTTCTGTGAGTCCACTGGTTACCCAAATGATGTGTACATCAACAACCTTTGAATCGGGCCACTGTTCGATGGTGAATTCATCGCTAAATGATTCACTTGGATTAATTGAAGAAGTTGGAATTGTGTCGAGTATCATGTTATCTGAATTTCGCACTACTCTTACCTCTCCTGCTAAAGTTGGAGTATTACCATTATTGGTTAAGGAGAACGGGATCTTTACACTTTCACCTACCTCAGGAGCTGTGCTTACACCTTCAGAAGTAACCACAAGATCTAGGATAGGGGGAGTGAGTGTAGTCTGAATTTCAATTTCCTCTTCAGCTGTCCAAGTAACTGTATTTACTCGAATAATTAGTGCATCTGCTGAAGGATTTCCTAAATCGAGGTTTAGTTGCCTTCGACCAGGATCCATGGTGATTAGGAAAAATTGTAAATTAGACTCAATAGTTTGATCGATTATTGCAACTTCGATTTCAACTTCCCTAGCTCTGCCTTCACTAAGGTAAAGAGATAGTTCGGAACTTAGGCCATCTTCTAGATTCCATTCCATAGAATCAACCACTAACTGGATTGATTGTGGCTCTAAAACTTCAATCACAGTGGAACCATTGAGTTCTCTTGCGACTCCTCCATTGCTGGAATGTACCTTCCAATCTATTCTGAGGGAGCCAGAAGAGGAGGGCGTAAATGATGCGGAAACCTCTCTACTGGAACCGGGATTAATCATTATGGCTTGGCCTTGAATAGGGCCCGACCCCTCAGGCGATATTACCAAACTGACAGATTCAGGATTTTGACCTTGATTATGAACCAATATTGAAGCGGTAAGTGAATCCCCAACATGGGCAGGTTCGCCAATGAGTGCTATTTCGGAAGAGCTAGCAGCGGTCAGGTTCAGTGGATTGGGTTCTACTGGTAAAGTAAGACTTTCACTCTGACCCGAAGAATCAATTCCGAAAATCAGATTCAAAACTCCTTCAGGTAATGGACCGAATGAAATGTTGACTATCACCGTCGAATCTGAACCCTCAAGGAAACCAGTGAGTTCAGGAGTGGTTTGGCCGTCCAATTCCATCACAAACCACCACTCATCATGCCCAGCAGTAGTATCACTATTTGATACCTCGATGGATAATTGAATTGTGTCGCCCGCAAAAGCGGATGAATTCTCCGAAGGAAGGGATGTTGAACCATCGATGATTGTATTATCCCAATCTGCTGAATTTTCTATACTGAATCTATCCTGTGCACTAACATTCAGCGAAATTAGGGTTACAAATACCACACAGGCTGTTATCACAAGCAAGTTGTGAGGACGAACGCCTGTATTCATTGTCTGACCCTCGGAGCGGGTCAGTGTATCAAGGAAACCCCAATTCAAGGTCACGTAGTGACCTTTATGATGGGCCCTAATTTCCGCCGCTTGCATATGGAGTCTGATGGCCTGCTAGCGGTGACGCCTGACCAATTGGCGCAGGCTTTGTTAGATAGGAGGGTTTTGCTGAAGGAGCAATTACCCACCGTTATTCGTACACTCGAGGCCGAGGAACAGAACCTTGCTCCAAAGGTATCTCGTTCAGCAGATAAACACAAACAGGCAAATGAGATTGTTGCTAAGTTGAAAGTGGAACGCGACCAAGCACAAATCGTAGCCCGAAATCTGCTCCCGAAGGTCAAGGAATATCGGGATAAATTGGTGGAATCCGGTGGGATGGTAAACCTGGATCCAGATTGGAAAAAAGAGAAATTATTCGAAGAATTAGATGAAATCGAAGAAAATATCCAGACTTCGGCGTTAGATCACAAAGCCGAGAAAAAGATGATTGAACGTAGAAAAAAGTTGATTCAACAAAATGAAAAATGGCTCAAGGAAAGAAGAGATTCAAACCCAGAAATGGCAGATTACATCGATTCTAGAAGAGAGATGTCTTACCAATTTACAATTGCCAACAAGGCTCATAGAAACATGATTAAAGCCGTGGAAAAGGCACAACCGTTGCATGAGAAAAAAGTAGCGATGGAGGCAGAAATAAGAGACGTCAGAAGACAATTGGATAGAGCCAAAGAATTACTGTCTCAATCTGACCAAGCAATAGAACATTGGCAACGCCGATTAAAGGATGGGTATGGAGAATTGGGGCTGGGATTCCCTGACCTCCTTAGAGACATGATTCAAGTCCAAGATGGTGGAGACTCTAGTTTCGCTAAGAGGCACAAGAAAAACAAACAGAATTCTAAGAAAAATAATCTTGAGAATAAGCGAGATGCCTCCTATTCAAGGGGTGAGGAAGAATGAGCGATGGTTTGTTCGATGATCTTGAGGCACTACCTCATGAAGAAATCGAAGAGATGGTCAAACAATTTGACCGCGAATTACGCTCATTAGATGAAGAATTCAACTCACTGCGTCAAGAACGAAGAAACCAAGTGGAAATTGTAAAATCGTTGAGAGGAGCATTCGATGGAATTCAAGAGGTGAATTCTGAGAGGCGCGTGCTGTTGAGTGAATTTCATGAAATAAAGAAAAAGGCAGACAAGCATAGAGTATTACGAGATAGAGTCAACCTATCTATTCCGCCACCTGCTTCTGTATTGGAGGAATGGATGGCAGACACGTACTCTAAGTTAACCACGATAGACAACGACCTTACAGCAGTCCCAACTATAAATCGGGAATTAGATACATTTCGAAGATTTTTCGAATTACAAGCAGCAGTAGTACGTAAGCGTGAGGCAGAAGATGCTCATGCACAATATGTAGTACAAATTGAGGATTTACGAAAAGTTACATCCAAATTAGACGCAACAAGGAAGGCAGGCAAGGATGCCGCAGATTCAGTAACAGAAAATAATGAAGTAAATCCTGACAACATAACTCGTAGTGAAATTAGGAAAATGAGCAAGCGAATCAGCGGCATAGATAAGCGGTTAGAGACGATTAAATCACAACGTAAGAAATTACGAAGGGAAGCAGGTAGAGTCCGATCATATCAGAAAATTACTTCAGGAAGAGGAAGAAAAATCCGTCTAACAGATGTAAAAGAAAGAGCTAGTACTGGTGGTTCACTAAACGCCAATGAATTATCTGCTTTACTAGATTCAGGCAGTTTGACAGGGATCACAAGTGAAGCAAGCAAACCGGAGTCTACGAAATCAAACGCACCTAGGAAAGGTAGAACTGGAAAGAAAGGAATGCGAAGACTAGGAGTCACTAGAGGTGGACCAAGGAAGGGTAACTCCGCTAGTCGGAGGGAATGAGGAAGAAAAACCTCAAATGGACTTATATGGTAAACTTAGGACGTTAATTCAAGGGGCATGATTGTATGAAGATGGAAAGCGGGGAAATTCGCGGTATTCTTCAACCACTCTGTGACGATATTCAAGAACAGATATCCTACAATCGGGAAGAAAGGGACCAATGGAATTCGAAAGTCCGTAAATTACTCGACGAACGCAACGAGTTAAATCGGCAAGTTAAGGAATTAATAACAGAGGTTCAGAATCAAAAATCCCTACGAGATGATGCAAACCAAACCGTTAGAGAATTAAAAGAAATAAGGGCTGAAAGGACTGAGGTACTAAGGGTAATTAGGACTGATTTTAGAGAGAAAATAGCCGAAAATGGCTCTCAAGAAGAAAGACAAGAGAAACACGATAAAACTCGCTCACCAGGAAGAATTAGAACAGAAATAGACCGTTTGGAAAAGCAATACAACGAAGGTCGATTCCTTGGTAAAAAGGAAAAAGAGTTCGTCGCTAAAATGAAAAAGTTGCATCAAGAACTTAGAGAAGCTAAGGAAAAGAAATCCGATGGTGGAATAAGAGAATTAAAGATTCAACTTAGAGATGCTGAAAAGAAACAAGAAGACGCTCACAAGAAGGTGAAGCGGGCAGTAATCGGCGCTCAAGAAGCCCATGACTTGATGGCTGAATTATCTGAAGAGGTCGACAGATTACGAGAAAAGGCAAATTCTGCTCAATCAGGAGTCACTCGGGCTAAAAGAGAAGCAGATTCGCTGCATGGAAGATACATTGTATCGTTGAGGTGTATACATTCCATGCAAGATTTACTAAAGGCTCTGGAAACTAGAGAAGGCGGTGTTACAGAAGAAGATGAGCAGGTCGAAGTCGCTGATCTAATGACACGACTAATGTCTGGAGACACATTATCTACTGACGAAATCATGGCCCTTCAGAGGAATTGATTTCGTAAGTCCGACCATTCCTAGAATGAAGTAGTTCCATCCCACCCTCATGGTCAAGTAGCCAGCCGGGAATAGCAGAAGGGATTTCTTCTAGTATCGCCCCATCTGAATCGAATGACCACCTTTCTAACATAGTGCTTCTGACCGAACTTCCTTCAATGGCTTCTTCTTGTTTTTGTCTTCGGGACTCTAAAATCCCTACTAACATAACTCTCAAATCGGCGTCTGTCAACCATTTATTTTCTTTGGCAATTATTAACCGTAGGTTTGGAGGGTTATTCAGGACTTGATCTGAATCATGGGCCTCCAAACGATTAGCCCATGGGTCTTCTAATACACTCCAATTCCCCTCTTCCCTCTCTCCATCAGGGCTGACTAATGCACCATTTATGTTCCATATACGAGATTGTAGAAGTATTGGTTTAGCATCAACATATTCTATCCCTCTTTGTATACACCATTCATCAAGGTCAATTATTGGAGGCAAAATGACTAACTTATTCGGAGGTTTTTCTTCAATAATTTCTTCAATGATTTCTTCATTGGGCGCTAATTGAGGAATTTTAGCTTCTAAATCTCCACGTAAAACAGCCTCTCCAATCCAACGGCTTAAGACGTCAGGATTCCAAAGTTCAATTTTCAACTTTGAAGACAATATTTCCTTAGCCTGGTCTTCAAATTCTCTTTCACTCAAAATCCAATGAGGGCCACTAGGAGCATCTACAAGCCATCTTTCAGCTTCTGCGACACTTACTGGAATTATCGCTTTAGGCACATGCCAAACATGCACTGAAGACCCTGTATCCTCTTCTAATTCAGGAATTTTCTCGGCTACTCCAAGGCACCGGAAACCAACAGTTTCGACTACATCACTAGCCTCGGATAATCTAACTCCGCGAAGATTGAGTAAATCCCCGACGGTGTTATCCATGTCTTCTGGTAGTCGTTTATACCTTGAAGGGAATCCCTACAAAGTATGATTTGGCAGCGAAAATGGAGGCAAATATTCTACGCCATCAGAGGTTTGTGCTTAGGGTTAGAAGGTCTGACTGACCTGGGTCTATAACACATAATGCACTAACAGGGAATGGTTTGGCACAGGCCGCACCCAACTGCCTGTTTACCATCGTAACTCTATGAACTGGGATATCAGGATGGCTAGTTGTCAAACTGGATATGTAATCCTCTGGACAGTTTGCCGCCACCAATACTAATCTGGCATCTCCCTTATTGCATGCACTTGTCGTTTGGCGTTGGCCAAATAGTACATTTCCTGTGCTAATTCCTTGTTTTAGTTGTCTTGCTAAATCCATTAAAACTCCTCCATCAAGCATCTGCCTCTTCAGGTATGTAATACAAATCTACACTACCTGTTCCAAGGGCTACTGGTTGACCAACGATAATATTCTCAGTTACACCTCTGAGGTGGTCTCTTTCACCAATTATACCAGCACGAAGTAAGTGGTTAACAGAGACCTCGAAGGCTGACCTTGCTAGAATACTGTGTTTCGTACCGCTCACTCCGTGTCGTCCAATCGCACGAACTTCACCTTCGCTAGTCATCACGTCAGCCACAGTGATTAGGTGTCTAGTGTCGACCTCCAAACCTGCCCCTTCAAGAGTATCTTTCATCTCATTGACGATTGCCTGCCTTGCCGCTTCAACTCCTAGATATTGGTAAATTTCATTGATATTGTTTGTGTAGGTTCTGCCTCTGTCAACACCTGCAAATTCACTGACCTTTGCTAGATTTGAGCCAATTGTGGCAATGTAATACTCGCCGGTATCCTTGTTTGGACCCTGAACATTTGCTCGAATAATATCTGGCAATCCCTTCAATCTAAGTTTCTTGACTTTGTCCTCAAGTTGCAGTAATGCGGTATATGTTGGAGGATCATTTGCCAATGTCGCTAAATCATCTTCTTTGGTAACTCCAGGAATTACCTTGAGGACCTTAGGCTTGTCTTCATTATCAGCCTGGATGTATAGCCGAAGAGCTCTTTGCAGTTTATCTCTAACCTCAGCGCCAGTCATTTTCTTCAAACGTAGGTTTGAGGCGTTTAAATCCAAATTAAGGTGCCTTTGAGCGACATCTACATCGATGGAAGCGATATCTCTAGTCGTAGTTGTTTCAATTGAGGCCGCAATCGCTTGAACCTTCTTTTCATTGGTTCGCAGAGGCTTACCTTTGGAATCATTCTCATCGAGATAAACAAGCATTGTCGGTGTTTTTGGCACCTTCCTAGCATCAACAATTTCGATTACTCTCGGAAGACCCTGGGTTACGTTAACCGTAGCTACACCAGCATAGTGGAAAGTACGCATTGTCATCTGAGTCCCAGGCTCTCCAATTGATTGAGCAGTGGTTATCCCTACAGCCTCGTGAGGATCGACTCTTGACATTTCCATGTCGGATGCGGCACAAGTCACGACCTTGCGGGCTTCCGCAGCGGTAAGTTTCTTCTTCCCTCTAGACAGTAAACCATTGACTAAATCATTGATTGTCTTCGGTGTAATTCGAATGTTTTCCTTTGCAGCTGCGTCTGAAAGACTGGTGAACATTGGGTTCTCAATATCTAAATCACGGTGGATTTGACGCATCTTGTCTTCGGAGTCATATTCTTGCAGGGGAAGAACACTCTTCTTTCTGCGTCTTGTAGCAACACGGCGACGGATCAAAGTCTTCTCCGCGGCCTTTTCCTTTTGAGCCGCTTTCGTAGAACCTTGAATGACTTCAGATATATTCTGTGCCATTCCAGAATCGGTAGCGCAAATTTGTGCAATTTCTCCAGCGGTAAGCACCTTCACGTCATCCCACTTGCGGTCATCGGCGAGGCGGTGAGCATATTCCTCTGCGATTCCGAGATCCATCAGCTTCTTCTTGGTTGCACTCTTGACTACCATCACTCATCACCTCCTAGAGCATCATCGAGAACCTTGGTGATGTCGAATGGCATACCCTTTCGACTTCTAGCCGGGTCAATTCCATCTTCACCATACTCGAATTGGATAATCCTATCGGCAGTATTTCTAACTGAGCCGTTTCCATCTTCCGACACCTTGAGGTCGTCCATTGCGTTGATAAGACGGCGTTGCATATATCCTGACTTAGAGGTACGAACCGCGGTATCGACTAGGGACTCTCGTCCAGATACTGATAGCATGAAGAACTCGGTTGGCTCAAGCCCTTGCTTAAATGAAGAAGAGACGAATCCTTTTTCTTCCGCTCCTTTTACTCCACGAGGGAAGTGGGAAAGTACTCTGTCTTGGTAACCTCGCTCTAGGCGCTTTCCACGGACCTTTGGTTGCCCGATCGAACCAGCCATCATCGCTAGGTTATCCATTGAACCACGAGCACCTGATGTTGCCATGATTACTGCAGAGTTATCCTCTCCAAGGTATGACTTAGCAACATTACCAGATTCTGCTTTAGCGGAATCTAGAATTTGCAGTATGTTCTCTTCAAGCGTCTCGATTGGAGTTCTTCCAGGTCGAGTCTCATATCCACGTCCATTTTTACCAAACTTTGCCAATTCAGCGTCTACTTCGTCACTAGCTCGGACGTTGATTTCAGAGATTTCCTTAATTGCCGCAAGAGGCAAGTCTTCATCATCGATTCCAGTAGTGAATCCAAGAGATGTACAAATTGCGATTGTCATCTTTGTCATTCGATTTAGGAATTCAGCGCCACGGTTAGTGCCGTGAGTCTGAACTACAGCATCAAGTAATCTACCGTCTTCAGCACCAATTCCTCGCTTGTCGATAGTACCACTGACAATACCAGTAGAAGTAACATTGACTTCGTCTCCACTTCTACTCGTGTAGTTTAATTTGAATCCTGCAGGGACAATTAGGCTGAGGAGATCAGCACCTCTGTAACCTACCATACCATCCTTAGTTGTGACTTCTTCTGGCATTTCTCCGTCCCAGCCTACTGAACCCAATACTTCCATAGCCAGTTCCTTAGGTAGAACTCTGTCACCATGAGTTAGAAGATAAGCTCCTGAAATATGGTCATGTATTCCTCCAATAACCGAACCACCGTATCTTGGAGTAATGATGTGTTCCTGAACTCTCATCAAAATCTTCGCTTCGGCCCTTGCCTCTTCAGATTGTATGACGTGTAGATTCATTTCATCTCCGTCAAAATCGGCATTGTAAGGTGTACAATCTGCTAGATTGAAACGGAATGTCTTGCCTTGCATAACTCGAATTTCGTGCACCAGCATAGACATTCTGTGAAGTGAAGGCTGCCGATTGAAGATTGCTACGTCCCCGTCGATAAGATGTCTTTCAACAATGACACCAGGTCGCGGGTTACCGTCCCTATCGTAAGTTGAAAGTCTGTCTTCAACTTCAGTTCTGTAAACCTCTCCATATTCATCTTCCACTGAAGGGCTACCACAGTGTGGACAGTTTACTTCAAGATGCTCTGGCAGGTACTCATCAGGATTGTTCTGCTCCCATACCCATCGATTATGGATAATTGCTCGAGGATCGTCCTCTGCAAGTGGTCGACCATTTTCGTCTTCACCTCGTAGGTTGGAAATTGTTGTGTCAAGATCTACTGACCAAACATCCTCAAGATCTCCCAATTCATTCCTTCGCATCTGCTTCATTAGTTCAAGCCCAGGAAGGAAGTTTGGTGCAGGAAGTACTGTGTTTAGGTCCGGCCTATATCCAGCGTAGGGTTCATCCTCACTTCCACTGTGACAATCTGGATTCAAACAACGGAATCCAGCCCAGATGAATTTTGTCCTATCAGTGATTCTGACTCTGAAACTATCTCCTCTGATAATGTAGTTAACACCTGGATGAACATCCGGCCCACGCATAATCATCCTTCGCAATTGTTCTCTGTTCCTGCTGGTTGCACGGATTGGAACTGTCAATTCTTTAGCTGTTTGAACAGGCACACCAACCTCGTTGATTCCAAGATTTGGATCAGGGCTGATTACAGTTCGAGCACAGAAGTTAACTCGCTTTCCGGAAAGATTGCTTCGGAATCTTCCTTCCTTACCCTTGAGGCGTTGGGAAAGAGTCTTCAGAGGCCTACCAGAGCGGTGTCTTGCTGGTGGAATTCCGCTTGTCTGATTATCGAAATATGTTGTAACGTGGTATTGCAATAATTCCCAGAGATCTTCAACAATTAATTGCGGTGCTCCAGCGTCACGGTTTTCTCGTAGTCGTTGGTTGATTCTGAGAACGTCGACCAATTTGTGAGTCAGGTCATCTTCGGAGCGATCTCCGCTATCCAAAGTAATTGATGGACGTACAGTTATTGGCGGTACTGGAAGAACCTTCATTATCGACCACTCAGGTCTACTAGAATTGCTATCCATTCCAAGGAATATCAAATGTTGATCTGGAATCTTTTCTAGCCATTCTCGGATATCTCTTGCATTGAGTTTGTGTTCCCCTTTGTCGGCTTTCTTCTCCTTGAAAGTAGAAGGCTTGTCTAGGAGGATCTTACCTTGTTCCGAACCACAATGCATGCAAATTGCACGCTTAGCACTGGAACATTCCTTCTCGATCTCCTTAATGATTTTCTTGAATTCAGTGGAACCTACACCATGCTTTCGCATTACATCGTGAACACGGTCACGGTAGTAATCTTGTTCAGACTTTTCTGGATCTAGAGGGTGAGTGTCTGCTGCACTGTGCAGTAGAATTTGGCTGCATTCATTACAAGTACACTTCAGAGCCGTCTTGATAAGAGCGGTGAATCCGATGTGCATAACAGGTAGTTCAAGCGCGATGTGGCCGAAATGACTTGGGCACTCGTCGTGCTTATTTCCACACGTCTCACAGCGAATTCCGGGGTCAATGACTCCCATTTTTGGATCCATCAATCCTTGCTTGAATGCGTGTCCATCATCCTTGTAAGTGTCTGCTGTCTTTACTTCGACAGCCGACATCTTTCGAATCTCGTTTGGATCCATTAGGCTGAACTTAATCGAATCTATCCTCTTGGGGATTTTTGCTACTCCACGGGCACTCATCTTCGGTCCTCCAATTCAAGGCGCATAGCCACTCCAAGACTCTTCATTTCGTCCAGAAGTAGCTTGAAAGCGTAGGAGGTTTGCACCGAATGAACATCTGCTCGATCACCACAGACCGGGCAAACCGGTGTCCTCCTCTTCCAATCATAATATGCGATATGTCCACAGCCACTGTTGTTACAAACCATCAGTGGCCAACCATCCGATTCATCGAGCAGTCTATCTTTGATCACCATCGAGGCGCCGTGAGCAATTAGACAGTCTCTCTCCATTTCTCCGAACCTGAGACCACCTTGTCGGGCTCGTCCCTCTGTTGGCTGTCGAGTCAAGATTTGTACTCGACCACGGCTTCTGGCGTGCAGTTTGCTGCTAACTAAGTGGTGTAGGCGCTGATAGAAAATTACTCCAGTGAAAATTTCAGCTTGGAAGGCTTCTCCGGTTTCACCGCTAATCATCGGTTCTCTTCCTGTATGCGCGAAACCATTTCTAAGTAGTCCAGAGCGAAGAGATTCTTCCTTTTCTCCACTAAAGGCAGTACCGTCAATCTGTCGACCTTCCATGGAACCAACCTTTCCACCAATCATCTCTAGAACGTGTGCTACTGTCATTCTAGATGGAATAGCGTGAGGATTGATAATTAGGTCGGGAACGATACCGTCAACAGTAAATGGCATATCTTTCTCATCTACGAGTCTGCCAATTACACCCTTCTGACCGTGTCGACTTGCAAATTTGTCTCCTAATTCAGGTACCTTTTCTGTCCTCAAAGTGATGCGGCATAGAAGTCCGGAATCAAGTGATTCTGTAACGAATACATTGTCTACCCATCCAGATTCACCATTACGAACCATCATTGATGATTCTCGGCGTTCCTGAGCTTGTAGGAAATGTCCATGTGATTCTTCAAGGAATCTTGGAGGGCTTGTTTTTCCTACTAAGACCCCGGTATCTGCTCCAACACTTGACAAATGAGTCTCTGGAGTTGGAAGTCCATCCCTTTCTAGGTGTATATAGCTCTCCCAAGACTTGAGGCCCTTTACCTCGTCAAGTCCAGTTCCAGGAACTTCAATTTGCTCTTTTTGTCCACCAGGGAATTGTTTGTTCTCAGCATTGTATGTGCGTATGAATGAAGAGCGGCCAAGTGATCTCTCGACTGCTGCTCTATTCATTACCACAGCGTCTTGCATATTGTATCCATGATGGCTCAATATAGCCACAACGAAATTTTGTCCGCCAGGTCTTTGAGCGAAATTAGTAGTCTTCATCGAGCGTGTTCCGACAATTGATTGCTGAGGATAATGCATTACGTGCATGCGAGTATCAGGCCTTAGGCGGTAGTTTGCACTTGGAAGACCAAGGCTTTGCTTCACCATTGCTGTACCACCGGTAACTCTCGGAGTAGAGTTGTGCTCAGGATAAGGCACTAGTGATGCACATACACCTAGAATTAGTTGAGGGTCTATCTCGACGTGAGTATAGGCGAGAACTGTGTTTTGCCTCTTCTGCTTTCGTAGAATAGCCTCGAGATCCTCTTGATAGTAGTTTAGTGGCACACTGAAATTCTCTATCTCCGAATCCCCATTAGGCATCTTTACTTCTACGCGTAGTTTTGCTTTCTTAATTTGAGACGCACCTAGGTTTACCCATTCTACTGAAGCTGGATTTATTGGACGACCATGCTTTGGAGAAACCATAGGTAAATCGAACGGTCGAGGTGCAATGAGGAGGTCTTCCTCTTCTTCTGCATCCACCCATTCAACTACACCGTTTGATACTAGATCAGCAAACGTCCATTCTCCCGATTTTATCAAGTCGAGATGGTCTTTGGACAGTACCAAATCACCATCTTCGAGGACCAAAAGAGGCCTTAGTATTCGACCTCTGTCCGTGTTGATGAAAATATCTCTATTTGCTCCATCATATCGTATACTTACCTCTGGACGGATTCTTCCCTGGCGCCTTCGACGCTTGAATTGATTAACCAACTTAGTGGCGTTTTTATGTAATCCGAAAATGTCTCCATTAACGTGGACACGGAATCCTTCAGCCCATCCAGCAGGTGAAGAATCCACTCCTGCCTCGCTTAGGAGTTGCTTTACCTCGTTCTCATGAACTTCTTCCGAGACGTCAATCATCTGAGATGCGTTCTTTACCAAGCCACAATTCTGCCCTTCTGGTGTCTCGTTTGGACAAAGCCTACCCCATTGAGTAGGGTGCAGATCTCGAGCTTCGAAGTGAGGTTGGCTGCGAACCAAGGGGCTAGTTACTCTGCGCATGTGTGACAAAGCCGCAAGATAGGTAGTCCTGTCCAGAAGTTGACTGACACCGCTACGTCCGCCAACCCAATTTCCTGTTGCCAAAGCGTGCATTATTTTCTGAGTAAGAACATCAGGTCGTAAGCAGGCGTTGATTCTTAGTTCGCGCTTTCTGTTGTGATGGCGCTCTAATTGATACTTTAGATCACGTGCAAGTTGTTGAAGGCTTACTCGGAATAGATCTTCGACTAAGTCCCCTGCTAATCTAACTCTCTTGTTAGCGTAATGGTCCTTGTCGTTAGGGTCTTGGTCTGTAATTGCCATTTCAAGGACTTGGCGTACAATTCGGCCGAGGAATATTGCTTTCTTCTCTCGGTGTTCGGGGCCTGAACCAAGGTGAGGTAGTAGTTCCTTGTCCAACAAATTCTGAATTCTCGCTTCTCGATATTCCTTCTGCTGACCAGCGGCGAATTTCTTCTCTAGCCATTGTAGGGCTTCCTCGGAAGTCTCTACGTTGTACTCTTCGTTATCTTTGACATCGTTTAGATTAGCAACAGTATACTTCATCGCTTCAGCTGGACCTGCAATTGCAGTGAAAATTTCCTTATCGTTCTCCATGCCGAGAGAACGCATTAGCAGAACCACTGGGATTGGAGTTGTTCCTGCACTTGGAATCTTAACCATAAGCATACCATCACGACGCTTTTCTATGTTCAGTGGCTTTCTGACTCCATCTTTTTGTGAGAAAATCTTTGCAACTTCTGTTTCGTGAGCATATTTCTTGTTCTTCTCCACAGTGACTCGGTTTGGTGCTAAATCTTCCATCGAGATTAGTACTCTTTCTGTACCGTTGATAATGAAATAGCCACCAGGGTCTAGAGGATCTTCACCTGCTCTGCGTAGTAACTCTGTTAATCTCTCAGCATCCTCTGTAGAAGTGTGAGGTGATAACTTTCTATCGTCATCAGCACATAGGTGAGAGATATGGTTAGCATGTAGATTACACTGAGCAGAACGAACCATAATTGGGAGGTTACCAATGTGCACCCTCTCTTCTATATCCGGAGTTGGTTTGTCATCTCGGATAATTTGGAAATCTAGGTGTACTGGTGAGAAATATGTTAGTTTTCTTAGCCTGCACTCTAATGGGGTTGCAGGATGTTCTGCGCCATTTGCTTCACGGATTGTAGGGCGCCCAAGATGAATATTCTTCATTCTGATGACGATTTCCTTGTCTAGAACGTCCAGTTTGATTATTCCACCGTCATCGTCTTCGACTGGCTCATCAGTTCCAATACGAATATTTCGAACGATTTTTTCCATTCGACTTAATTTACCATCGGTAGATGGAATACAATCGTTGTAGGATGCTAATTGGTGGTTAACCAAACTTCTTTGCTGAAAATAACTCTCTACGATTTCCTTCATCTTATCAACTCCTCAAGCACTCTCCACGATTAGTCTGAATGCGGTACTTGAACCGGCAACTCGGCTATATCGAACTACGCGCACTACTCTGTTTGCAAGCCATCCAGCAGGTAAATCATCTATCTCAGACTCTACCTTTTCTTTGATAGCTTGAACGGCAGGGTCGGTAATTAGAATCTTAGGCAATAATTCCTTTGCAATTCTAATTCCGCCTTCATTGTCAGGAACTTCTAAACCCCAATGAGACAATACTGCGGACTCTTCTTCTTGTGAAACCAATTCATGGTGAGGGACTAGTATGTGATTTAGGACATTAAAGCGATCGTCACCCTGAGGGATGTCGTCTAGTTCCAATGCCTTTCTTGAAATTGTAATTCTGCCGGAGCGACTGCGTCGTCGAGAGGTGTTGTGCTCTCTGATAATGGACATGATATTCTCGAGTGTTGCATCGCTCATCGCTACTCCAGTCTTTTCGGAAACTTCCTCAACCGTCATTCGCTTGATTGCATCCATGTTTGCGTCGTCAGCGAGTTTGTGTGCATGTTCTGCATCTATGCCCAACTCGATCAGACGCTTTTTTGTAGAACTCTTAACTGCCATTTGCGCCGCCCCAAAACCCAGAAAACCGTGTGCCTGAGGCTTGGTCAGGCGGGCCTGGAGGGATTCGAACCCCCGGCCACCGGGTTAAAAGCCCGGCGCTCTACCTGACTAAGCTACAGGCCCATGGCTAGTGCTGGGCTGCCCGTCGACCGAAGGGGTGTTTAAGAAAGTGACGGTCTATGCGTAGCATAGGCACGGCTGGACCATTCGCCCTCTTGGGGGCCGAGAGAGCGGAAAGAAGTAAGGACTTCCATGAATAAAGGTTTGCGAAATTTAGGTGAAAAAATGGGCACTAGTGAAATATCCAGGGAGGTCGAGTACACCTCTTCAGAACTTTCCAAGGTTCATGATTTCAAAATAAACGATAAGAATTCTATCAAGTTGATTGTGCCGCCTACTGTTTACCCACCCAGAAGAGACACCAAACTGTTGCTTGAGGGACTGGAACGCATTAATATGCAACCGGGAAATTTGGTCGAGATTGGATCTGGCTCGGGGGCGATTTCAATTGCCAAGGCTCTAGAAGGCTGGAATGTAACCGCCTTTGATGTAAATCCACTGGCAGTAGTTGCAACAAAAGGAAACTCAGAAGTTGCAGGAGTGAATGATAGAGTCACAGTAGAAGAGGGAGGCGTTGGGGAAGAACATTGGAAGTTACCCGCTAATGCCGACTTAGTCGTATGGAATTTACCATACCTAACCCCGGATTTAGAAAATATACTTGGACCAATGGAAGAAGCCGCTTTGACCGATGAGAGAATTACAGGTTGGTCTGAACAATTACTTGAGCTAGCAATTGAAGAAAGTCAAAATGAAACGATATTTGTGCTTCTGATGAACTCTGATTCGAATCCAAAAAATTCACCATTAACCTGGTTAAGGAAAGGCTGGTCAAAAAGGTCTTTGGCAGTTGAAAGAGTAGGTGACGATACCCTAGAAGTTATAGCATTCTGGAGACCCGGATTTGGTTCAGAACCCCTCTACCTAGAAATGACAAATTCGACCATGGATGAGGCACGAAATTTACCTAAATTTGGGTGGCAGAGAATTCGTTCTGAAGAACAGATAAGCGGGAGAGGAAGGAAAGGTTCTATTTGGCATTCAAATCAAGGCGACATGATAGCCTCTTGGAGCGTTAAATTAGAGGAATTAAATCAATTTACTCCGGGGCTATTACAAGTATCAATAGGAGCATCAATTTGTGAAGCGTTGGGAGTCCAAATGAAATGGCCAAATGACTTGATTTGGCGGGGCAGAAAATGCGGCGGGATTTTGCTTGAATCTAGCACCTATGATGGAACAATTAGGATCGGTGTTGGACTAAACAAGAATAGTGGAGAAATAGAAGATTTTTCCTATTCTGGATGGACTGAATATATCGGGGAGATTGACTCTAACGAGATGTTCCAAATTATTGATGCCGCAATAGGGTCAATTTTGGATTCGACACCGCCAATAGATTCTACTGAAAATACAATATGGCAACAGAAATCTTGGGCCAAACTATGCGAGGTTCTATCCACAGGTGTGGTAGCCAAATTTGAGGGAAGGGAAGTAAATATTGTTGGCCTTTCTGGTGCTGGCAGTTTGAGAGCATATTCAGATAATTCGGCATACGAAATATCTGATATTGATGACTTTTCCATTACTTTCTAGGTGGTCTTGGAAGCCCCATACGTTCTCTAACCAACCTAATCTTTCCAGAGGTAGTCAAAGATTCTATTTCTGGGTTTGAATGCAATTTCCGCCTAGCGGTTTCTTTGTTCTCAAGATTTAACCTAATTATCACCAATGTATCTGATTGGGACGACAAACAATCGAGTAATCGGAAATTAATGTCAGTCAAATTTCGTTCAATAATTTTGCTTGCAGAATTTCGAGATAACTCGCCTTTGTATATCCGCAAACCCATCCAACGATGTTTGCCACGGGAGGCTTTGCTCTGCCGAGCCATGCTTCCGCGAATAGGTCGATGCTTAACGAGTTCCCGCTTAATTGAACTTAGAAAATTACATCGGTTACAATTACGAAAGGCCACTGACTACTGCAACTAATCGTAACCTACCCACCATCTCATCGCTAGCTCTTGCCCCTAAAATCACCTGACAATCAGGGTGTAGTGAACTAACTAATGATTCGCTTAATTGATTTAGATGGTGCAAAGTCATGTCCGGTCCACCTTCAACTTGGATCAAACAACCCTTTGCTCCTGACACATCTACTTCAGTTAGCGGAGAACGTCTAGCTAACTCAACAACCTGTAAAGGGTCGACAACACTGCCTGTCCCCACAATTAAAGTGGCTCCACCTTGGTGTTCTACAACTGTTCGAAGATCCATTAAGTCTAGATTGAGTTTTCCTACTTTGGCCAAAGTTGTAACAAGGCCTTCGACTAAATCTTGGATCCAACCAGAGCCGGATTGCCAATCCTCATCTCTTGCCCTTGCATACCATGCAAGTCTTTCCATACTAACGCGTATACAGACATGTGATTGCCCCTCTAGAGCGGGTAAAGCCGCGTTTGCGATAGCGCTTCGAAGAGGTTGCTCAGCAAATGGTAGACCGGCTATAGACATTACAATACAATTCCTTGCACGTGCGATTCTTGCAAGTTCACTTGCGGCTCCAGAACCTGTACCCCCGCCTAAACCAGTCATTATGAACAATAATTCTGCTTTGTCCAATAATGAATCGATTGCTGCGAGGCCCTCACTCAATCGATGTGCTGCAAGATTAGGGAGAGCTGCCGCTCCACTCCCATCACCAATTGCGTCTAGGTGTAGGCAATGCGCTTGACCTGAGCCCCTAAACGAGGCTTCATCAGCATCGATCAATAGAAGATCGGATAGGTCAGCACACTGTTGGTGGGCTGCTACAGCCCACGCGCAACCAAGGCCACCGACTCCAGCGATGAGTATCGCCCCCTCGTGCATATCTACTATTGGAGAACAGACGCGCCTTCAAACTGCGGGTCAATCGTAGGTAAGATAACGACGATATCGCCTTCTTTCATCCCTTGCCCAAGCATTGTCTGGTTCTATCTCAAGAACCATGTCATAGTATTCAACAGCCTTCTCAAACTCTGAAAGATACCTTCCATTCATGTGGGCTAGATTATTTAGGACTGGTACGCAGTTTGGTTCTTCTTCTAACATTCTAAGAAGAATCTTTTCTGCCTCCGAAATATCCAACCTTTCCATCTTCTCTTCAGCCTCGTCTAGAGATGAAATTTGCTCATCGCTGAGGCGGTAAATATTCTTCCAAACAGGCCCCGCCATAATACCAACGAGGTAGTGATTTGGTTTGAGTTTTATCCGCCTAAGTTTGCTGCTAAAATAGTTAGAAAAAATAAGCGACCCCGAAGGGGTCAAACTGAAACCTTGATAGCCCTCAAACCGCTGGAACGGATTAACAAGAGAGGTCAAACGATGAGAGCACATCTACCGGCCTTTCACCGCCTTGTTGTTCTGGGCTGTTTTGCCATATTATTGGCCGGCTCTACTCAAGGATATTCAAACGGCATTGGTGGTGATGAAAATGGAGATGGAGATGTAGCCCTTGCCGGATGCACCTGCCATAATGAACTACCCGATAACTCAGTGACTGTAATCTTAGATGGACTGCCATATCATTATTCAGCAGATACAACTTACTCTCTTACCATTCAATTAATTGGAGGTCCTGATATTGATTCAACTTCCAACACTGGTGGGTTTGCCATGAGAGTGAGCGGAGGTTTGCTAGCAGCAGCTGAAGGGTTTGAAACTCAAGTCCAAAATTGGGAAGAAGATGGGGCTAGCTTAACCCATACTGGTTCCGGTGCTGCAACCTCAGATAGAACTTGGATGATAACTTGGACCGCCCCCCAAACTGGTGCTGGCCCTGTCACCATTTGGTTGGCAGGAAACTCTGTCAATGGCGACGGCATCCCAAGTGAACTCGATAGATGGAATCGGCTTTCAGTGTCTCTAGAAGAAGGAGAGGATGCAGGAGATACAAGAACTGTTTTCAGCGGTAATGGTGAGATAGAGCCTCCGGCACCAGTAGAAACACATGTGGATCTTCACCACATGGGCGCTAAGCTTCGAGCACACTGGCTAGGTCTGCTTGGGTTTGCAGCCGTTATTCTAGTCATACTATTCTGCGGATTCTTCCTAAGATATGGATTCTCGAGACATTACGTCGGAAGAAGTAATTTGCTAAAGTTACGAATCAAGCACCTGCGACGAGGTGATCAACTATGAGAGACGATGTCGTGATGAAACTTCTACGCGAGGTCAAGGCTGGCAAGGTCAGTGTTGAAGATGCCAGAGATGCACTTTCTGAAGTTGAATTGAGTGAGGACGCATACCAAAATGCAGTAGACCACGGAGTGTTCAACGAACCGGAACCAGGAACAATAATTCGGGCAAGTATATCTCCATCGAGTGACTCTTGGTTGGTCCTCGTCTTTGCAATGTGGGGAATCCTATGGACACTATATTGGGCTGGAACCCTTTCATACGGATTGTACAATCATTGGGACCAACAACGGTTATCTTTCCATCTTGCAATGACTCTACTCACAGTGATTTTGATGGGTATAGTTTACTTGAGATTTGTAATGCCAGACGTGATTATTGTCAAGCACAGAAGAAACAAATACATCACTTCAAATGACACAGAGGCATGGAAACAATACGAGGTGTGATTAATGGCGCGAAGATTTCGACTAAGGCCTCTCCCTAGTGATGATGAAAACTGGTGGGAAGAGTCGAACCCTGCTATTGATCGAAGGGAATTCATGCGCCACTCATTCAATACGGCAGCCGGAGTTATCACCATGGCTAGCCTCGGCAGTATCGGTTTTGCTTCACTACTAATGGGAACTGCCGATTCTTCAGGAGGAGATTCTGCGGTCAGATTTTGGGTCCCTACAGGTGCAGAAGACTCTGCGTGGTATGGCGATAGGCACCTTGAACCTATGAATTACTCCGCGTTTGTTGAAGCCGCCGCAAACAGCGCCACAGGTATGTCTGGAGCCCAAGGCGTTTGGTCCGGAATGCCGGTCAATGTTGCGTATGTTCCGCACCAAGAAAATGTCTCAAAAGCCCCTACAACAAACGTACCAAGGTTCCAATTTATGGATGGATACAACGAGAGTGGGAAGTACATTGGAAGCGGTTACGAACTAGAAGAGAATCCAGATTATGCCTCGTTGTCTATTCATGATAATCTAATCTTGATTTTCTCGCGGTGTACGCATCTTTGTTGCATCCCAGGCTGGCAACTAGTGCAAAATGATTACACTAATGACCAATGGACACCTGGGGCCGTTGATGCGGGTGGAAACAAATTATTCTGTATTTGCCACTCGAGCAGATTCGACCCAACAGCCATCGAAAAAAACCGGAGCAGAAACAGATCTTCTGGTAAGGAATTCGACTTTATTGGGATTCGAAGAACCGGAGGGCCTGCGCCGTACGGATTGCCTCTGATCCCCTGGGTCAAATCCGGAGACATTATCGAAGCACTTCCGGACTTCATTGATTGGTACACATATTGCGACTGAGGTAAAAAAAATGTTACAATTTTGGTTTTTGTGGTTATTCATCGCACTCATTGTCGTGCTTGTTGCATTCACACTCAGGAAGGAGCGAGACGATATGCCACGAAAGGATATCTTGAGGGCTGTGGAAACTAGCGCCGGAAGCATGGGGCTGGCTGAGAAAACATTCCTCTGGGCTTTCTCTTGGTTGGATACTAGATTTAGGATTCAAGATTATTGGGGGATGAGTAGAGATGCATATTACAGCGTCCACAGGCAAATGCCTCTTACCCACGCTGAAAAATACAAATTACGAATCATCTGGTACTGGTATCCATTATACTGCCTTGGTGGAATTTCTTTCCTTGCCTTTGTTATTCTTGTAATTACAGGTGCGATTCTAGGCCTATATTATGTCCCAGGTGGAGAGGGTGATCCAACTCCAGCCTATTCCTCAATGGAATTCATCATGACTCAACTACCATTTGGATATATCATCCGCTCTATTCACCATTGGACTACACACTTCATGGTAGCAGCCGTATTCTTGCATATGTGCAGAGTTTACTTCACAGGTGCATACAGAAATCCACGAGAGTTGAACTGGCTGATTGGAGTGGCCTTGATGTTCTTCACTATCTTTTTCGGTTACTCAGGGTATCTCCTACCGTGGGATAGCCTAGCTTTCGGAGCAGCAACAATTGGAATTAACATGGCAAACTCCACTCCTCTAATTGGTGGATGGATTGCAACTGCTATGTTTGCAGGGACTTCTCTTTCTGGCCAAACTGTAACAAGAATGTATTTCCTGCATGTTTTCATCTTACCAGTTGTCGTAACTACATTGATTCTGGCTCACTTATTCATCGTCTGGGTGCAAGGTATTGCGGAGCCGCATTGATTGGAGGAGTATCTCATGGGAATGATCGATAGATTTGGACGCATAGCAGACACCTATGTTCAAGAAAAAAGCAGTCTTTTAGAATCTGAACAAGAACGACGTCGAGTCCACATGGGCCATGCATTTTGGCCAACAGAAGTATTGAGAGATTCAATCATCTTTGCATCTATGTTGATGGTGTTATGTTTCTATTGTTGGCTAATTCCGCCTCCACTACACAGTGCTGCTGATCCATTTGCACAAGCAGGCTTCGTTTTCCCAGATTGGTACGTATTATTCTCCTATGGATATCTAAGATGGGGGGAATATCTACCTCAATTCGTTATTCCAGCCGGCCCTATTGGAGAGTTCCTCGGTTCACCAGTAATATCTTGGAATGCAGCATGGTGGGGAGCCGCACTTACTGGAATCCCAGTAGGTATACTAGCGCTACCACCTTTCCTCCCTGGACGTGAGAAGAGAGGTGTTGAAGACCCATGGTTTGCTACTGCAGGAGCGGTCTATCTCGCCCACGTTTGGTTTATCTCTGTATATTCAATCAATATCTTCCTAGAATTATACGCTAAAGATAGAACAGATTATTGTTGGGCGAATTCGAAACATATCTTCGACTGTGGAAGACAGGCACCTTGGACAGCTGAAGTATTCAACGCAGTGCCATGGATTCTCACAGGAATTTTTATCTTCGCTGTTTTATTCTTCGCTATCAGATGGTCTCTTGTTAATTCCATAGGGGCTAGATTGACACCTTCCATGGGGAAGCAAGTAGCAGTTGGTTCTCTGATTCTCGCGGTATTAATTTCAGCTGTAACCTGGCCAATATATGAGGGAGGTTTCTGGGACTACGGAGGCCTAGGAGCAATGGATGATATCGAAGAATTGGAAACCATGCGTGGCCAACCATCAGACACTTTGGTGTACTACGGCAAAGGAGACGATTGGCAGGACTGGGAGGATGAATGTCTAACTTTCTCTGAATCATCAGACCTAGGTGTTTGGGAGACCTTGGATGAAGATTATGACCCTGAAAAATGGTGCGTTATACCTGCTGTACATTGGTCTAATTGGGGAATCTATCAACCAACACAACGTCTGATCATCGATTTTGAGGGCTTCAACGACCATTCATTCGATGGAAAGAACTCCGGTGGAGAATCTGATGAATACATCGGAACAAATGATGGCACTAGTATCAGTAAATCATGGAGCGATGTAATTGAAATCGAAGATTTGGGAGTTTCCTCTGTCTTCGTTGATATTGGTTGCAATTTCCGAACTACCGAAAGAGGCGCTGGAACACACACTCAAGACCTAACTCTTTCAAACGACGCAGGAAATATACTCTGGACAGCAGAGGGCTCTTGTGACAGTACCACGCTAAAATTAACCCCCGGTGTTTATCGCCTAGATTACCAAGTAACATCAAGTGGAGTCAACGAATCAGTAACTATGATTACCGATTATTCGGCTGTGGCTTTCCAACCTCTTCTGCTCGATGAAAATGGCGCAGCTGCAAACCGAGCAGCACTCCCAGCGGGAACTGAATTGTCAACAATGACATTAGAAAATCCAACATTCGAGAAGAACCCCAAGAGTTTGGATGCTAAGCTAACCTATTCTATATTCGTTCCATGTTTAGGTGTCGGTGCAATTGTTTTCTTCCTCATGCGCAGCATGGCAAGAGGATACGAGTGGGAAATGAACAAGTGTTATGGTTGCGATTTGTGCGATGATGCATGTCCTGTAAGATTGTTCAACGCTGGCGATAAGCTGAACATCATCTACAACACTTGGAATAATGAAGACGACGGTGTTCCGCTGTATTCTTGCTTAACATGTACCGCTTGTACAAACGCCTGCCCTCAATTAGTCGATTACGACTCATACGTTGATATTCGACGCAACCTAATCGTAGGTGGACCTCCTGCAGCAGAAATACCTCACACTGTTCTTCAAGCAGTATTAGCTGCAGAAGCGGAAGAGGATGCAGATATCGAATTCATTCCTGTTGATGAATACCCTATAGATTCAAGCGTCGGATATTATCCTGGTTGTGTAGATTACATAGATCAAGAAATGATCTTTAGCCATGTGAATGAAGGAGAGATGAATCTTGGTGAGACAACTTCCGCTGCTTTCACAATTTTTGAAGAAATGGGCAAGGATGTAACCTACCTTGGAAGAGATTTCCTCAAGTGCTGTGGCCACGACCAAAAGTGGCAGGGTATGACTGAGGTATTTGAAAAGCTCAAGGCCTACAACCAAAAGAAACTTGGAGAAAGTGGAATTGATACATTGGTCACGTCTTGCGCAGAGTGTTTCCGTACCTTTGCTATGGATTACGAACTTGATGAAATGAAGGTCATGCACACTACTGAATACCTAATCGAAAATGGATTCGAAATGGATTTAGCTACAAACGAAGATGTAACTGTCACATACCACGACCCTTGTCGTCTGGGACGCCAAATGAACATCTACGATGAACCTAGAGATCTAGTGAAGGCTGTTGATGGAGTCGACCTAGTGGAGATGGAGCACACTGGGGAAGATGCTCTATGCTGTGGTGTATCTAGCATGATGTCTTGCAACGAAAATAGTCGTGCTCTACGATTACAACGATTCGATGAAGTCAAAGCCACAGGTGCTGAAATCATGCTAACAAGTTGTCCAAAATGTGTCAGCCACTTTGAGTGTCTGAAGTTTGAAGGAGATCCAAGACATGACTTCGAAATACTCGACGTAGTGTCATTCCTTGCCAGACAGATTGAAGCAAAAAGGCAATGATTGCCTTATTTGAATTTGAATTTACAACCGTAGACTTGAGAAGTCAGGACCGATAGCATAGATTAGAATGACAGGTATTCCGGACCTAGCAGCCCGAAGGGCTCGTGAGCAAAAACGCATTCGGATAATGATGAATGCGATGCGGGCTGAGGAACGCGCTAAGCTGAAGGGCGGCCTAGACGCAGTTGCTTGGGTAAAGGAAGAATTGTGTATTGGATGTGACCAATGTACGATTGTATGTGACGATGATGCCATCGAACTATATGATACTCCATTAGCAAGTCCAATAATGGATGTTGACGTTAACCGGAAGGCAAGGGTTCTCAGAGACCCATGTACAGGATGCAAATTATGCGTGCTTGCTTGTCCAACGGATGCAATTATTATGATTGATAGGTGATTGAATGGCTAAGGAAGATCCAGTAAGGTTTGGTGCAGAATTTGGCCCAAAGAGAACTGAGAATTCCACTGGTGTCTCTCTCTCTACATTCAAAAATTTAGTTTGGATTTCTAATTTAGGAGGGCTTCTTCTTTGTGCTATAGGGCTTGAATTAATTGTAGTTCAGCAACAAGGATACTGGGGATTAGGAGCAATAGTAGCAGGAGTTATTGTAGCACTATTTCCATCAAATTACGAAATTGTAGGTATGGAAGCAATTCAAGAAGAACTTGAGAATGATTCCGAGAAGCAAAAGAAAGAGTCCTTAGATGATTCAGAAAATCGGCAACAATGGTGGAATGAGTCAGAGGAAAATCTCAAGGACTCAAATCAATAGGGATTAGTGTGGCTCAAGACTGGGTAGCTTCCCCTTTGGGTGCGATAAATTTCGAAGCCAACAAACATGGTTTGGTAAGGATTGGCTGGGGTGAAGTCCTTAGAAAGAATCCCGAAGACCCTACCATAGTAACTACTAGGAAGTGGATTTCTAATTACTTTGAAGGCATTAACAACGACTTACCGATTTTTGACGAACGAGAATTAACAAATTTCCAAAGAAATGTTCTCACATATTTGCGAGACAAAACAAGAATCGGTGAGACGATTACCTATGCTGATCTCGCGACAGCTGCTGGTCATCCAAACGCGAGTAGAGCAGTTGGTTCGGTAATGGCAATGAATCCATGGCCTATTCTCGTGCCTTGTCATAGGGTTGTTCGTGGAGATAGAATTATTGGAAATTACAGTGGTCTCGGGGGGACTGAAACAAAAACTCGTTTATTGATTCACGAAGGTAATCAATTTGATGAAAATGGCAAATTGGTTTATTGAGGCCAAGGCCCTACATCGTCTAGTACATCTAACAAATCTCCCGTTCTTTGTTTCGGGCCGGATTCAGTAAGATGCATAGCATGGAATATTCTCATTCCAATTGCCATGTCAGGTTGGGCAAGCAATTGTTTGCTCAGAACTCCATATTCACTCGCCCAATCCTCTGCTCGAGTCGAGAGGGAATTGATTATTTCAGAAACTAAGGTTGGGCTCGTTGCAGTTCCTGCTGGTAGTTTTGGCCGCCTAATGATTTCTTTTGGTAAACTCGTCAGGTCTGCAGCAGCCCTCAATGCCATCTTTTCATCGTCATTGGACAAACGCCAAGACAACGGTAATTGATTCGCAAGTTTTGCATGACTCATACCGAGGAATGGAACCCTCGCTTCTATGGCCTGTGCCATAGAATGTCTATCCCCAAGCCTAAGTTGGAAATTTGACATTTGACCTCTAGTTTGTTCGAATTCCAATATTTGACTTAGATTCGCAAAATTGTCTTCCGGCATTATGCTTTCTGATGACCATGGCTTCCCAAGACCTCTATCGTCTTCGGAGATATCGATTTTTCCAGATAAATCCATTCTAGAGTTTACAAGTTTTGAGTGCGCAGGCAAGTTTCGATATCTCGAGTAACCAGCATGTAATTCATCTGCACCTTGTCCACAAAGTGCGACTGTAACGTTGCCTTTCATTTGTTGAAAAACAGATTGCCAAAACATCACGGTTATGTCAAGGTCCTCGCCATTCCAAACAAAGTTGGGTAATTCCTTCCACATTGTATTTTCATCCATAATGTGGACGTGATGACCTAAGTCCTGATTTTCCGTCACCATTATTGATGCCTGTAAATCGACATTATCTTCGCTATCAGCAACCGTCCAACATTCAGGTGTAGGTTTACCTACGGAATCTGCTGCATCATGAGCCAATGCGGCCATTAAACTGGAATCTAAGCCACCTGAAAGTACAATTCCAACAGGCACATCTGCCATTAGACGATCTTGTATTGAATCACTGAGACTTTGTAATAATTGAGAGGCGCTATTGGAAGGATTCCAATTATCAGATGGATTTACTTGAGGTTTCCAGTATCTCGCGACACCGGTCAGGGTTGCTTTTCCTTCTACTATTGACCACGTCTCAATTGTCCCAACCCCTACCGATGTAACCCCTAAGAATAGTGTTGTCTGGTCTAGCGGATATTCGTAAGCCAATCTGACAGCAAGGGCAGAAACATCCGGTTTTGCAGAAAATTCAGGGTGACCCCTAAACGCCTTTACTTCCGAGCCAAAGAGTAAGGTACCATCAGACAATTGAGTTCGGACTAGTGGCTTAATTCCAAATGGATCTCGGCAGAGAATCAATTCATTTGCAGAAGGATCCCAAAGGGAAAAACCCCACATTCCATCTAATTTTGAAACCCATTCGACATGTCTCTGTGCGGGATTTTCTCCAGGTGTGCGATTCCAAGAATGAGCTCTATGCAAAGCCAATATCGTCTCCGAATCACCTGCTGTTCGAAATGGATAGTCTTGTATTTCAGATTTAATTTTTTTATGATTGTAAATTTCACCGTTAACCATCAATACACAACCATGATCGCTGTGTATCGGTTGTTGAGAACCATCTAGGTCAATTATTGATAATCTGGCATGTGAAAATGCCACCGAACCATTCGTCTGCTCTACACTTGCTTGGAAATCTCCTGAACCATCTGGACCTCTATGCCCTATTGCACTCGCCATTGAAATAGCATCTTCGAGGCTACCGTTACCGAGTAAGCCAGCGATGCCGCACATATTGAGACCACGGGGGTGATTACACCATCAAAGTGATGTGGTTGGATAGAAAAAAGTTAGCAATATAATTTCAAACAGGGAAGGCGATGAATATTGCAAAAGACGCTACTGAGGCCAATGCCCAAACAAATAGGTAGAAATTTTGTGAAAGAGGAGACTCTACAATCCCTTCTGACTTCTCTGACTCGGCCATGTCTATCACCCTCTCGCAGAAGAAATCGGGTTGTAAATGTGACTCTCAATAAACTAGATTTTTACAGTTCGGCATCGGGATTCAGAATATCCAATGAACCAATAATATAGGAATCAGAGGGAATAAAATCATCGTAGCATTATCATCTATCCAACTAACTCTAGGCACTTCACCCGCCACAGTAAGAGGTGCTAGAAATAAAGCCGCAATCAAGGGGGTGGAAAATAAGGCTACAGATGCCATCCAAACAGTATATGATACTGAAAGACCAACGATAATCGCCGTCTTCATCCCTTTCTTTGCTCTCTTCACCTCACCCATTACAGGATCAACAAAGGTCAAGCCGCAAATCAATGGAATGGTATATTTTCCAGCCTCTAGACCATCTCCCTCTTGGGGGGCTAAAATCAGTGCAAGACATACCGCAAAAGCACCCCAACCAAGCGCACTAATTTGGTTTGCTTCGTATTCTCTTTGGCCAACGATTACGATTTTCATCTTTACTCGAATTGCCTCAATTATGACAAAGAATACCAGTACTGCGATAACAAATTCATGAGGAGTGAGATTCACAAATCCTGCGATTTCATCTCCCCACAGATAGTATGCGAATGGGATAATGCACATTGCAATATGGGTCCCACGACGAAACCAGTGCCCACCTGCTCCACCCACAGAGTGCTTAGCGTGATCGATATCAACTGGTATTTCACTCATCATTCAACCATCCTTACGAATGCTATCTACTGCATCGAGCAAAGTTATACTTCCTTTTTCAAGGGCTTGCAAAATACCATCTAATTCTGGTGAAGAAAGTAGGGCAGAATCCCAAGCCGAAATCAAACGTTCACGAACTCTTAGCCTCTCTCTTTCGGAAGATGTCGTTGTGTTTTCGAGTTCATCGACCAATTCTTCTACACCCATTCCTGAATGGGCAGACACCAGTAGAACCTCGGGGGTGTATTCATCCTCTGCAACCGACAATGCTGATTTCACAGCCTTTGCTGCTCTTTCCGCTTCAGGCAAATCTGATTTGTTGATTACAATCAAATCTGCAAGTTCCATAATGCCTGCCTTCTCTGCTTGAATTATATCTCCTCTGTCGGGTCCATCCACTAGTAGAATTCTATCTGCGAATGCTACCACTCTAATCTCGGATTGACCTGCACCTACCGTCTCGATTAGGATATTATCCCAACCACATTCAGATAGGATGTCAACCATAGGTGTCAAGCAATCCATCAATCCACCAGGATGGTTTCTAGTGGCAAGTGAACGTATGAATACTAAATCTGAGGAGTCTGCATTTGTCATTCTCATCCTATCTCCAAGAAGAGCACCTCCGCTCCTAGGAGAGGATGGATCAACCGCTAGGACTGCTACTGATTCTCCTCGCCCGATCCATACATCAATCATTTTTCCAATTAGAGATGATTTTCCTACACCAGGTGGTCCAGTTATTCCCAAAGATGAACCAATCCCTCTTTCTATTGGGGAATTATGACCTTCTTCAACAAGTGTAAGTAGTCTAGAAAGTGAACGACGATTACCAGAGCGAGCTTCAACTAACAAGTCATCTAGTTCACTCACCAGTGCCACCCTGCCTCTTCTCCAACCCCCACTGGCTCTCCAGATTCGGAGCGTTCTTCGATTGTTGACAGAAATTCCAGTATTTCTGAAGAGGTTGTGCCTGGACCAAAAATTGCCCTAACCCCCACATCATACAAACTTGCTCGGTCATGCTCAGGAATAATTCCACCTGCAAATACGATTACATCATTCATCTTAGACTGTCTCAATCCTTCACAAACTCTTGGAATTAGTACTGAATGAGCGCCAGAGAGTGATGAAAGGCCAACTGCACCAGCGTCCTCGTCAATAACAATACGAACAATCTCATCAGGAGTTCGACGAAGACCTGTGTAAATCACCTCGTGACCACCGTCACGTAGGGCCCTTGCGATTACTTTAGCGCCCCTATCATGGCCATCAAGGCCGGGTTTGGCTACTACTATCCGCATGGTTAAGTCGTTCTTCCGACATCTGTGATACCCTTCAATGAACCGATTGGAACATTTTGCTCCGTATTCTATCATTAGGAATGCTCATGGGCGGCTTTGACTCGTTGTATGCTCATCCATGTCAGGCGTGAAGGAACGTATCGATGACTTGCGCCGCCGCAAGGCACAGGCAGAAGCAGGTGGAGGGCAGAAGCGGATCGCTGCCCAACACGCCCGTGGAAAGATGACTGCTCGAGAAAGAATTGAACAATTATTGGATGACGATTCATTTGTAGAAGTCGATGGATTAGTCGAACATAGATGTCGAGATTTCGACATGGATAGAAATGTCATTCCAGGTGACGGCGTAGTATGTGGGCATGGTACTATTGATGGTAGAACCGTGTATTGTTTTGCTCAAGATTTCACAGTTTATGGTGGTTCATTAGGTGAGATGCATGGACTAAAAATATGCAAAATACTCGACATGGCGCTAAAGACTGGAGCCCCTGTAATTGGATTGAACGACAGCGGTGGGGCTCGAATTCAAGAAGGGGTTGCCAGCCTAGGTTCGTACGCTGAGATATTTTTCCGTAATGTTAGAGCAAGCGGTGTTATACCCCAAATTTCGGTAATTATGGGCCCATGTGCTGGTGGGGCTGTGTACTCACCTGCAATTACCGATTTCGTAGTGATGGTTGACCAGACCGCTCACATGTTCATCACGGGTCCAGAAGTCATCAAGACTGTCACAAATGAAGAAGTTAGCTTCGAAGATTTAGGAGGCGCATCAACCCATGCAACTAGGTCAGGAGTAACTCATTTTACTGCAGATAACGATGATGATGCGCTAGAATTGGTAAGAGACTTAGTTGCAATGTTGCCTCAAAATAATCTTGAGAAGCCTCCGGTAAAGGCAACATCAGACCCTCTTGATAGAGAATGTGAAACTCTGGATGAGTTGATTCCAAATGATCCAACTACTCCATATGACATAGTAGATGCAATCGAAGCAACTCTAGATGATGGAGCGTTCTTAGAGGTACAAGCAGACTTTGCCGGAAATATTGTTGTTGGATTCGGAAGACTAGGCGGGCATACCGTTGGGATTGTTGCTAATCAGCCAAAAGTATTAGCAGGCTGCTTGGATATTGATGCCTCGGTAAAAGCAGCCAGATTCGTAAGATTTTGTGATGCATTCAACGTCCCATTGCTAACTTTTGTTGATGTCCCAGGTTTCCTTCCGGGAGCAAGTCAAGAGTGGGGAGGGATTATTCGCCATGGTGCAAAGTTACTCTATGCTTATGCTGAAGCAACCGTTCCAAAATTAACCGTAATTACGCGCAAAGCATACGGTGGGGCTTACGATGTTATGAGTAGTAAACACATTAGAGGCGATTACAATATTGCTTGGCCTTCGGCCCAACTTGCAGTTATGGGCGCTGAAGGTGCTGTGCAGATTATTCATCGGCGCAGAATAGGCTCTGCAGGCGATCCTGAAGGAGAGCGTAAGAGATTAATCGATGATTATGAGGACACATTCGCAAATCCATATCGAGCGGCGTCCCTAGGCTACCTAGATGATGTCATTCAGCCTAGGGAGACTAGGGCTAAACTGACTAAAGCACTGGGTGCCTTATTAGAAAAAGAAGAAATTAGGCCCGCTCGTAAACACGGAAACATTCCCTTGTGAGGTATATTATGGCTCGGAAAAAAGACCGACTGCGGGCTGCTGCTATACTGGCAGTGTTGCTAGAGGAAGCAGAGGGGCAGGCATTACAATCCTCTGAAGGTAGAGATGGAGGAGAAGCCTGGTCCCGCGATCACAGAAGGTCTCTAATTGGAAGGAGAAATTTGTTTCGAGCCCGCACCCGAAGAAGTACTACTAGGTGATAACATGAAAAAACGCAAAGTCAAAGTCGACGGTGAGGAGTATGAAGTCGAACTTGAAAAGCAAGAAGGAGTATGGAATGTTACCATTGAAGGAAAGAGTTTCAGCATAGAAATCGAAGGTGGTTCTGTTGGAGACTCTGCAGGTAGTAAACGGAAAAAAAAGGGAAGGGGGAAAAAATCGGGAACTATTTCCTCTACTATACCAGGCAAGATAGTCTCGATAGCGGTTGCAGAAGGTGATAAGGTCGCTGAAGGAGATGTGGTAATGATCTTAGAAGCTATGAAAATGCAAAATGAAATTCAAGCACCCCTGTCTGGCACAGTAACAGCAGTTAACTGCAAACCAGGGGATAGCATCGAGGCAAATTCCCCATTGGTTATCATTCAACCCGAAGAACACAAAACTGAGTAGCACCTGAGGAAGACCCATGCCGACCTGCGATTACCCAGAATGCAAAGCCGAGGGGGAAAAAATTAGCCGTCTCTCCCCCGAAGGATTCCTTGTAGCGACTGGGAAAAAGGCCTATTCGTTCCGTGAAGCATATCGTCGCTTTCACTATTGTAAAGAACATCATGAAGAATTGATGACTAATGTATGGAATCGAGTTCGGTCCAAGGATGACAAAGAAGACGACCATGTTGCCCCAACAGCAATTTAGCTTCAAATAAGGCCTAGAGCATCCTCAATTCTGTTTAATTCTGGCCCGGTAGAGCCTGAACCCACCAGTGCATCGGAATTACTTGCCACACATCCGGCACCAACGTAAGGCGAACCAAAGCAAACAGTTCCTACCATCACAGGAACTTGCATAATTTCCGCAATCTTTTCGGCCTCTTCAGCAGATATATCAGGATGAGCAAGAATTCCTTTGTTATTTGCAACAGTCATCGAACCAACGGTTTCCTGACTTGCGACTTTCGTACGGAGGGTATCAACCTTCAGAACCTCACCAATCATTTCGGCACCAGGGCCGGGAATGACTGGACTAACTATTGCACCGTGGTCATTGCAAGTGACGAGATTCCCTGCGGCATTTACTCCACTCTCTAGAACTACAATATCTCCGAAACTGGTTAATTCATCAAGATCCGCTTCAGTTGCGATATCTGCTACTGCTAATCCATTCTTGTTTCCACGAACTAGAGAACCTAGCAATGCTGAACCACCAATTAAACATGGATGTAACTCCAAATCAAATGCAGATTGCAATTCTTCAACAGCCGGCTTATCCAATGATGCAGGATGGAACAAAACATCACCAATGACACTCAGATACACTCCAACTTGAGCGTGTCCAAGTATGTCTCCGGTCGAGATTCCCATAGGCTCACCTGTGTTGTCCTGTATGTATGGCTTCGCCCATAGTGAATGAATGTTGATGCGGGGAGGTGAAAGAGAGTGGCACAGCGACGCAAGTTCCCGTGGGCTCTCGCACCACAGTACAGTAAACGACGCAGGAGGACTTGACTTCCGGGTTCGATATGGGACCGGGTATTACCCCTCCGCTTTGGCCGTGCACAACTCTCCTTCGAATTGGATTGGTGATAGAATCGAAATTGCCTATTGGACAGAGGCCCACAAAAAGCGTTAGTGTGGGCGAGTAGAAAGATGAATGCTCGGGGGGTTAGTGCAGCTGGGCTGAACACCTCGGCGAACCTCGGTGCTTACACCCGCTGTCTATCAAACTCGTCTTCTACGAGTCCCCTGAGATGCCTCGTCTTTCGGATGACTTCGAGCTTAGATGCTTTCAGC